>JBGOZL010000425.1:0-2970 GCA_041480185.1 Anaerolineae bacterium | reverse complement strand
CTGCTCCATTGCCCACGCGTAGGCCGACTCATCCGCCACCTCCCCAAAGACAACCGGAAGACCTGACGCTTTCGCCCGCTCGTAGTACTCCTCCAAATCGAAATCAGGTTCCTCTTCCCGATCCGCCGTAAAGTACAGAACCCCGCCCGGCTTCAAGGCTTCCTGGAAGTCGCGCAAGATCCCAGGGTAATCCTCCGGGCAGATGTGTTTCATCGCGTCCATGCAGATGACCCCATCAAACACCTCCCGGAAATGCATCTCCTGAAGAGCCCTCTTTTTGTATTGCACCTCCGGGAAATGTTCCTTCGCCCGCGCCAGCATCCCCGCTGATTGGTCGATTCCGACCACGGGATGACCGGCTTCCAGAAGCAGGCCATCATAACGGCCTGCCCCGCACGCCGCCGAGAGAATCGCACCGCCCGGGACGACCTGCTTCAGAAACTTCTGGAGATATTGCTGATGTGTCTCGTCCTCGGATAGCCCCCATCTCACCCAATACAGATGCGAAAAATGGTCGTACAACGCCTCCGCATTGCTCCGCATCCGTTTCAAGAACTCTGTTCGCTCCACCTGTCACCTCCTACTTTCCCACTCTCTTCCGCAATCGTTTCAAAGCCAGGCTACCCGCGACAACCACGCCAATGATCCCGGCTGCCACGATGATGACTGCGCTCACCCCACTGCCTGTTCCGGTCCCAGCCTGTACCTCGGCTGGCTCTGTTGGGAACACGGTCGGCGAAAGAGATCTGATCGGCTGCGGTGTTTTGGAGGGGATTGGTGTCGCAACCAGCGTGTGTTTCTGGGTCGGCATCTCGGTGAGCGTGTCTTTCATCGTTGGCGTCGCAGATGTTGTTTTCAGCATGACTGCATTCGCAGTTTGCTCTGCCGCACCTTCCGCGGTCTCTTGCGCAACCGCGGTGGCGGGATTGAATAAGATGGAATCCAAGGCGTTTTCGCACCGGGACAACAACCAGCGGGAAATGCCTGCCTCTTTCATCAATGAAGGATTCCTGGCATCCAGCTCCGTGGCAATTTGGCATTCATCCTGCACATATTGGATCACGTCTGAGGGCGCATTTCGATACTTCAGGAAGGGTATCAACGCGAGCAGCCCCAGCCCGGCATGCGGGGCGGGATGTCCTGGCATCAGGGCAGCAGCTTTCTGGTAGGCCTCTATTCCTGCCGGGAGAAAACTGGTGCCAAAAATGGAGAGGCTGTTGAATTCGCTTCCCAGGTGTAAATAATAGGTGCTGCCGAGGTCCAGCCAGGCCTGCCCATCCTGCGGATTGGCCTGCACCTTCGCCCGGGCGGTTTCCAGCTCCTGCCAGGTGCCCGGCTGGAGCAGCCAGATCGCCAAGTCATTCCCAGCGCCCGGCTCTAAGTCATTCCACCGTAAATGGACCTGGTTTCCATCCAGCGAAGAGTTGACAGGCAGGTCTGCTCGCGCCGATGGCCTGTAATAAGGTGGCAAACGCAGGCTGCCGAAGGGCATACCTGCCACCGTATCCGCGGAAGCCGGGTAGGGCAGGTTCAGGGTTAATTCTGCCCACCCAATCGGTCCGAACCAATCTGCCCCGGTTTGAAAGATGTAATACAGCGCCATTTCTATCTCACCGAAAGGCTGGGGCGGCAGGCTGTATCTCAAATGGATCACCGTTTCTGACTCGCCCGGGAAGATCACCGGAAAGCTCGCCCAAGGCAGGGTCGGTTTGTCGGCACCCTTCGGATTGGGTAACTCACTGATGTTATAGTCAACGGGCTTGCTGTCGACAACTACCTGGAGACTTTCAATCCGCGGAACGCTCTCACCCGAATCGAGTTTCCAGTCAACCGTATCGAGGGCGGAAGCCAGCGGGAACCAGGTGGTCACGCTGACAGCCTCTCCGGTCGGGTTCTTCATCGTAAAATCTGCTTCCACCTCTGCAATCGCCCGGAACCAAATGGGGTTGTGTTGAAAGGGGTATAAATTTGGAGTTAAGTTGACCAGCGCGTTATCCGCTTCCGACGCATGCCGTATATTGATTATTACCACCTCGGACGCCATCTGGATCAAAGTTTTCTCCCCTGGTTTAATGCTGCTGCCCCCTGGGAGCACCGGTTGCCGTCCCCCTGCCTCTGCTGCCATTGGAACCAGCAGGCCGGCCAAGATACACACCACAGCCAGGTAACATATCAGGGAAAAAAGGTGCTTTTGCGGAAGAGTATTCATCGGCCTTCTCCTTACTGGGTGCCGTTTGCATTCTCCCGCCTCTCGTTTCTACTAATTATAGGAATTTAGATAGAGAGGCAGGGTAAATGAACCGCTTGGTAACGGTTGCCAATCTCCGTTCACTAACAGGGGTGAGGCAGGGAGATCGACTTAGGAAAGTTCAATGTCCACCTCTGTCCGTACTTTTGAATATGCCGAAAGGTATCCCTGCATAAATGCTGGGTGGTGTCTCCGGGCCGATCGCCAAGGCGTACACGTTGGTATTGGTCAGACCCTGGTTGGTCCGGAATCAATTCTCGCCTCTGTCGGTGCTAAGGAATGGTTAGGCGTCGACGGTTTTATTGTCTTTTGGTTTGTGTGACCGATTATGCTGGATTCACTCAGGTCATTAGTCTTCAAGCGTAAAGGTTATCCAGCGATACTATAGCATGTTTGAAAATGCGATTCAACCCCCCTATCAGGGCTTTCTCAAAGTATTAGTAATATATCAAAGGTGTGTTACCCTGCTGCCATAACAAGTCCAATAAACTTGCAAAACAGATGATTTTAGCGCTTCAAATTGGTGATACAACCGATTGCGGTTCAAGGATGTCCCGGCTTGGGAGAAAGCGAAGGAAATATGCGACAAACCAGGCCAAGACGTTCCAAGGGAATATCCCAAAGGTCCCAGGAAATGGAAAGTCCACCTACACCAGCGCACCGCACGGCATCCAAGTCAGCGAGGATTTGTGTATCATTCAACTCGGTGACACCTTCGATCT
>JBGOZL010000424.1:0-2976 GCA_041480185.1 Anaerolineae bacterium | reverse complement strand
GTCAGCTTTTACGTCCTCTCCTGTTCGGATGACATTTTCCCCTTCTGCGACAGCACGTGAAATTTCTATTTCAGAATTTATTAATGGGATCACCGGTGGAGAATTAATTCCCTTATGAATTTTTTCACTATCCCCCTTGAGGACCTGTTGGGTATTTTCCAACATTATGACTGCATCTGCCCCCTCTGGCAGCATCCCGCCGGTATGAATCAGGGCGCAAGTCCCATAGGATACTGAGAATCCCGGAGCAGCACCCATTAAGACTTCACCGATCAGATTCAAATAACCGGGCATAGCTTCCGATGCACCAAAAGTATCATGCGCTCTGAGAGCATACCCGTCTACTGTAGAACGAGGAAACTCAGGTAAGGGATGCGGGGAATGAACGTCTGCAACCAGGATGCGACCTAGAGATCTGGATGTTTCAATCTCTTCGGCTCCAGGGGCAATTTCTGGTAATGCTCCCAAGAAAGACTGCAGAGCATCCATTGGACGTGAAAGTAAAAGGAATTCAGGCAAGATTTACCGTATCCAGAACGTCAGCGCAAGTAAATAAGCAGTCAAACCAAAGGTGGCGGCAGCCAGAGCTGTCAAAAAATTCCAAAGCGTTCGTCCCCCATTGGCTATGCGCTGGAGCCAAATTATTTGAATTAGCGCAAATGGCAATGCCAGAAAAACCGGCCAAACAATGCTCCATGGATAATCAAGAAAGGGAGCACCCGCAAAGAGGAGGAAAGCCACCAAAATCATGAAATGATGGATGGGTATTGCGTGCTGCCAGGTCAGGCGGGCTAGAAGAGTATGGCGCCCCATTTTCTGATCGATTGCGAAAGTTGGAAAGTTGCATATAAGTAAATATGAAAGAGCAAGCAATGTAAGCGGAAAGGTGGTGAATGACAAAAGGCGATGAAATTGACCATATTGAAGAAGGAAAGAAATGGCAGGAAAAAGTGTGCCAATAGTAATCGCCTGGACCAGTTCTCCATAGCCAGTCTCGGATAATCGTAAGGGTGGAATGGAGTAGGCGAGCATGAAGAAAAACGCTAATACGATAAAAATGTCGGCCGACAAGTTTAACGAATTAGTTAATAGGAGGGTAATAATAGCAATAGCCGAAAGTGTTAACCCTGCGTAGGCAACCTCCAAGAGAATCACCCTGAATTGTTCCCGCTGGCGTGGTGTCTCCCCTTGAGCCAATGGCAGTAGCGGCAGCCTGAAATATTCTGTGAAGAGGGAAGCCGAACCAATCAGGGCCAGGACTGCCAGTCCCCCTAATCCAAAAGAGGCAATGCGAATCGACTTGCCAAGGTAATGGGCAATCCCTGCACCAAGTGAATAAGTGATTACAGCAAGAAGTATAAGGATTGGACGTGAAATATTAATAAGCGATTTGGACATTTACTCACCGAGTTAGACGCGATTTATATAATCAGACAATCTGCTTATTTTATATCGGGATCATCTCTATAATAATCACAGTTCGCTATTTCTCTGCCTTGATTTTTCCTTCTTTAAGTGCATTTCGAAATAGTTCCAGTGTTTCACCCACTCCTTGAGCCAATGGAGTGAAGTGTAATGGACCAATAGCTGATGATAACGCATAGTTTTCCACTTCGGGCGGAAAGGGCAGATGAATGTCATCGAAGGTAATCCGCCCACGAGCGGAAGGTTCAGCATTTTCTATGGCGGAAATTACATCCACAGTGCTCACCGATTCCCCACCGATATTGAAAACGTCTGCACAGCTGAAGTCAGACCGGGCAGACTGGATAAAAGCCCTTGCCGTGTCATCAGCGTACTGGAAACAATAACGCCCCCCATAGGAAATGTTATATGTGCTGCCTGCAGCTGCAGCCAGGATGGCCTTTGTCGGAGTAGATGTCATGCCCTGGTCACGTCCAGCCCCGTAAACTACATAAGGTCGCAGCCCAATACTACTGATACCATCCTCCAGGAAATAAACGCGTGCAGTGCACTCATTGGCTTGTTTGTAAACTCCATAAAGGGAACGCGGCTTAAGCGGCGCATCGTGCACGAGAGGCTCATCCGGATAATCCTCGCTGTTACTGTAGACGGCAGTACTTGAGGCATAGACCAGTTTTTTCAGTCCGAGGCGTTTGGTCGCTTCGAATATATTTACAGTTCCGACAACATTTACCCAAGCGCCGGTCACCGGATCCGCTTTACAAAAGGGTAATTGCAGGGCAGCCAGGTGGATGATATGGGTTACGGCACAAGATTTTATGGCATTCTCCACGGTAGAATAGTCTGAAACATTTCCCTGAATGAAATTTATACGCGCAATCTCATCTTTGTTTAGAACTAATGGGAGGCGGTTATGTTTCATGTCCAAATCAAGCACAGTGACGGAAGTTCCTTCCCGTACAAGATTACGCAACACCCAAACCCCAATGCATCCTGCCCCGCCAGTGACAAAGAAGTGTTCGCTGCCCATCATTTCGCCACCCAACCGCAATCCACCAGCCAATCGCTGCCGGTTACGAAAGAAGCGCCTTCACTTGCGAGAAAATAAATCGGTTCAGCGATTTCGATTGGATCAGCCCAGCGTTTAAAGGCCTGTTCAGCCTCCCGCTCAATCTTCACTTTATCAAATGGGATCCCCATACGTTTGGCTTCCAGGTTAATATCCCCCCGAAGCATGGGGGTATCGACCGAACCGGGGCTGATCGAATTGACACGTATGTTAAAGGGTGCTAATTCCCATGCCAGCGCCCTCGTCATGGCAATGATGGCTCCTTTGGTCGCTCCGTACATTACGTGATCTGTCTGTCCAACATGACCAGATACTGAGCCCATATTAATAATCACCCCGCTCTTCTGTTTCTTCATAAACGGAAGAACATACTTACAGAGAAGAAAGTGACCGCCTAGGTTAATATTCGTGGTCCGCTGGAACTCCTCCCAAGTAATTTGGTCGAATGGCTTTACTAACACTACTCCGGCATTGTTGACAAG
>JBGOZL010000423.1:0-2988 GCA_041480185.1 Anaerolineae bacterium | reverse complement strand
TCCAATAATACTTGTTATTTGAAAGATGCAACTCTTGGCTGTCAACGAGGAAATCCAGGAATTCTTTTAATTTTTCTGCAGGTAGATCCCCGAATCCTTCACCTGGTTGAAATGGCAATTCGAACGCAGCACAACGAAGGTGATTAAGCAGGATGAGAAGATGGTCGGGATTAACCAGCGCCTGTTCGGGCGAACGGGCAAAAAAGTAATCTGGATGGTGTGCCAAGAACTGGTCGAGAGGGCTGGCTGTGGCCACAAATATCGCCACCGCTGGATCGTTCCCGCGCCCGGCTCGACCCGCCTGCTGCCAGGTGGAGGCGATGGTTCCAGGATAGCCAACAAGCAATGCCGCCTCCAGCCCGCCGATGTCAATGCCAAGTTCCAGAGCATTGGTGGCAACCACCAGACGGATGTTTCCGTCACGCAGACCTTGTTCGATTTCCCGGCGCTGGGAGGGGAGATAGCCAGAACGATAACCGCGAATGGTCGATGGTTGTGGGGGATTTGATCGGGTAATTTCCATTCCCACCTGATCCCTGTTTCCTTGTAAATATGTCAGGAGAATCTCCACCGACCGCCTTGAACGGGCGAAAACGACCGTTTGCACATTCTGAGCCAGTAAATCCTGCGACAGGCGGACGCTTTCTTGAGTAGAACTTTTACGTATTCCCAGAGCCGGGTCAATGACGGGAGGATTGTAAACGAGAAAATGACGCTCGCCACGGGGGGAACCATCATCATCAATAAAACTGACCGGTGATTCAATAAGACGACTGGCTAGCTCTTGCGGATTCCCGATGGTGGCGGAGGTCAGGATGAACTGCGGGCTGGAACCGTAAAATTTTGCAACCCGCTTGAGCCTTCGGATCACATTGGCTACATGTGATCCAAACACTCCCCGATAGGTATGCATCTCGTCGATGATTACGTAGCGCAGGTTACGGAAAAAGTCACCCCAGTTGGTGTGGTGAGGCAGAATCCCGGTATGGAGCATGTCGGGGTTGGTAAAAATAATATTCGCGTTCTTTCGGATGGCGGACCGGTGGGACGCAGGTGTGTCGCCATCATAAATCGCGGACTTTAGATTTTCGATCGAAGGTTGAAAAAAATTTAGACCGGCGAGTTGATCCTGGGCGAGGGCTTTGGTTGGGAAAAGATAGAGGGCACGTGTATTATTATCCTTAAGCAGCGCTGCCAGGACTGGCAAGTTATAGGCGAGTGTTTTGCCACTCGCGGTACCGGTTGCAAGGACGATGTTTTCGCCGCGCCGGGCAGATTCCCAAGCTTGCAACTGATGGCTGTAGAGCGAGAAGATCTTGTGAGAACCAAGTGATTCTGCAAGAATTTGGGGCAGGTCGGACGGGAAGTGGATCAGGTCGGCAGGACGCGGCGGTGTTGTGCGCCAGATGGGAAGGTTGGGGGCGGTTTCCGGGTCCACGCGCCATTTGGAGAGCAGGTTTTGAATGGACATAATATGGAATAAATTATACCCGGGGTGAAGAATTCTGAAAAAAGTCAATAAGAGGGTTCAAGCCTCGCACGAAACACCAGAGTAAATATTTTTTGATTCAACCTGGCCTGATTCGGGTGTGATCAGTCTCATTTATCAAAAATTCAAGAAAAGGGCTGCTTCAATAATCGGATATATCCCACGGTGAACTTGGCAAAGGGGAGAGTCCGTCGAGAATGACGTTGGTGTCACCGTATGTGTGGGAGTATAAAACATGAGGACTAGTTCATCATTGAGCATTTCGACCATAATGTTGTGTTGTTTTGAAATTACGAGGATATTTCTTCCTCTGTTCAGGATTAAGATCGTTTCCTCTAGTTACCTGGGGTGCAGGCTGTATTGCTCCGCATTGATAATAGGTGGAGAAGACATGCGTGATAGTTATTTCCAGATGGAGGATTAAATAAATTAAATCGTTTTATGAATACCCTTGACAAAAAATACTAACTCGTTTATTATTTTCGCCGACGTAAAATAATAACTTGTAGACTAATTATGTCAGTCCGATTTGCCATCCTCGGTTTACTTGCACAAAAACCCCGTCACGGATATGAACTACGGGCGGCTTTTGAAGCCGTTGTTGGCGGGGACGCAAATTGGGATGTGAAACCCTCCCAAATTTATACCACTCTGGAAAGATTGGAAGAGGCTGGACTGGTGGAACGCTCGTCTGATCTTGGGGAAGGGGATGAACCTTCTCGGCGGGTTTATGCTGTCACCCGTACTGGTCTTACGGCATTGTCGGAGTGGTTCAATCAGGGAGTCTCTCCAGATCACCAACGGGATGAGTTTTTTGTAAAGCTGATGACAGCCATGGTCTCGGGCGAAGCCAAACTGGACCGGATCATCCAAACCCAGCGAGCCCACTTATTCCAGGATCTGCACGCTGTCACTTCCTTGCGCGATTCCTACGACCCTCGCACTGAGATGGCTCAAATACTATTGCTGGATAAGGCTGTGATGCACCTGGAAGCAGACTTGAGATGGCTGGATATCGCCGAAATGCGGCTGGAGGAAGTGAAAGGCCAGCCGCTACCAGAACCGGAAATCCGACCGCGCGGAAGGCCGCACAAGGTAATAACAGATGCAGTTGATCCGCCGAGGCTGAAAGAGGAAGATAAGAAGCCATAAAAATCGTCCTATTATTGATCGCAGATCAGCAATCTTAAAACTATCAGGAAGGAGTTTCCAATGTCTCTCATTCAAACTGAAAAATTGACCAAAATCTATGGATCCGGCGAAACCGCCGTCATTGCTCTCGACCATGTCGGTATCCAAGTCAAAGAAGGCGAATTCGTTGCCGTGATGGGCCCCAGCGGTTGTGGCAAATCCACGCTTCTGCACCTGCTCGGTGGGTTGGATTGCTCAAGCGAAGGAAAGGTTGTCATTGATGGCACATCTCTGGCCGACATGAAGGACGACGATCTGACCAGACTTCGCCGCAAACGAATTGGCTTTGTTTTCCAATTCTATAACCT
>JBGOZL010000422.1:0-2991 GCA_041480185.1 Anaerolineae bacterium | reverse complement strand
CTCCTGTAAACCACTGACAAACAACGGTACCAAATTTATATTCTTTCACTGTCATTCGCGGACCCCCGGAATTTAATTTTACTATATCGCCAGATTTAAATGTTGGTACTTTTGCCATCATGACCTCCTGGTTTTTTGAATATTAAATTTGATTATATATGACTAAAAGTATTGCGCTAAATATATTTTCAAATATAACCCCAGCCTTGTCGCCGGGCTTTTCTACTCTTGACGCTCGAACAAAAAAGTATACACCTCCAGCCAAGGCTGACCTTGAGGAGTCAGATCCCATGTGTTTGAAACCAAAAATTTTAGAGGCCTTTTATCGCCAGTCCCAAGCAAAGCAAGACGAATGCTACTAAGACTAATAGAAAGGCAGCCGGCTGCAAATATGGTACAGTCCTCGCGAATAGATGTACGACATAGACAACCACGCCGACAGCCGCGATGATAACAGCAACCCAAAATGTGAGATTCTTTGGCGGATTAAGTTTCATAGGTTCATCTCCTCCATTAGGATGTATAAATGATTATCGCGCAAAACAAAGGAGGAAGTCAATCAAAAGCCTGGCTTAATTGCCGGTTCTTTTGTCATAGATGATCGTGGCAATGCTGAATTAACTAACTGAATTCAAGGATATAGCGCGATAATAAACTATAAGAAAAACACATTACTATTTGTAAGTCTACCTGACAGGAATAAAGCAATATGGCACATGATGTTTTCATAAGTTATTCGAATGAAGACAAATCAGTGGCAGATGCGGTTTGCTCTGGTCTTGAAACCGCAGGTATTCGATGCTGGATCGCGCCAAGAGACATATTACCAAGTGAAGAATTCGATGATGCCATTATTCGAGCCATTATTGACGCAAAACTAGTGGTGGTAATATTTTCGTCCAGCATTTTTGACTCGAAGTGGGCTAAAGGGGAAATTCAGACGGCATTTGACAAAGGCAAACCCATCATCCCATTCCGAATCGAGCTTGTCGAACCACAAGGGGGCCTGGAATTGTTATTGGGAAGAAAACACTGGCTGGATGCTCTGACCCCACCCTTGGAATTGCACATCGAGAAATTAGTTCAGTCCGTTCGTGCGATATTTGCAGCTTCTGGCACCTCTCGACCTGAGATCAACAGGCCATTTTCTCAGTCAGACCGGCATTCCACGCGACAAGAGAAACGAATCCATTCACATCGTCTTAAATCAATTGTGATTTCTCTGATTGCCTTGTTTGTGTTGTTGGGTTTATTGGCAGGGGCTGGGGGAATTTGGTGGTTTTTTCGCAATCAAAACGAAACCCGCATTAAAACCGACCTGGTTACTCAAATAGAAGCAGATGTCTCAGATATCATGACAGGGGTGCAGTTTGTTGAGGTTGGTGCCTCGAATTATTCACAAGAAGAATATGATCAAGATTTCAGGGAATGGGAAAGCCGGCGAGCAGTGATCAAGTCACAAATTCAGACTGATTTCCCTCAGACCCAGCTTGCAGCAGAATGGGGAGCTTATTCCGACATCGTAACAGAAGTTTATGCCCTTTCGGGGACATATATGCCGGATTACCGGAGCGAACGCTTAAACCGGATTCAGGCTTATTTGGTTACGAACAACCTGGACAAGAACATAGATTGGTCTGTTTTGGCGAAAATTGAATACAGAAACGCTGAATATGAGAAACAGCAGCAATATTTGCAAGCCTGGTTTGCATTAAGAGACAGAGTATTGGAAAGGAAAGATGAAATAATCACGGAAATCCTTCACTCTGGGATAGGCCATTAAAGGTATTAATTACTTGGCGTATCACCTTTATGTGCGGAACGAGTGAAATTCAGAAAAGGAGGTGCACATATGACTGCTACTTCCACAATCGAGGGTTACGCGGCAAGAGCTATGGGGCAGTCCCTCGAGCCATTCAGGTACGAGCTGCCCAAACTGGGCGATCACGACGTCCGGGTTTCGATCACTCACTGCGGCGTGTGCCATACCGATATCCTGGGTATCAATGACTATTTCGAGATTACCACTTTTCCATTCGTGCCCGGTCATGAGATCGTGGGATTCATTTCTGAAGTCGGAGGCGAAGTTACCAGCCTGAAGGAAGGCGACCGGGTCGGAATCGGGTGGCAGGGACGTTCCTGCAACCATTGCGAGTGGTGCCTGCGGGGAGATGAACACCTCTGCCAGGAAATTGACAAAATGGGTACGTGGAGACCGTATGGGGGTTTCTCCTCCTCAGTGCTCCTCGAAGACCGTTTCGCATATCCACTGCCAGAAGCAATTCCCTCTGAAACGGCGGCGGTGCTCATGTGTGCAGGTATTACCGTTTATTCCGCGCTCCGGCCGTACGCGGCGCAACCTGCGAAGAAGCTCGGCATTATCGGCGTGGGAGGGCTCGGACATCTCGCCATCCAGTATGCGCATACCTTCGGTTACGAGGTGACTGCCATCTCCTCGACAGCCGGGAAGAAGGAAGAAGCACTCGCCTTCGGAGCAGACCACTTCATTTTTTCCGGGGAGCTGGACCAGTTGCGGCAAGCTTACTACAGCCTCGACCTGCTGCTCTGCACAATTCCCGGCAAGGTCGACTGGGATCCGCTGATGATGACCCTGAAGAAAAATGAGAGTCTCATTCTGGTCGGCTTCCCGGATGTGACGCTAAATTCAACCATCCTGGTGGCACACCAATTGTCGATTACCAGTTCATTCCTTGGCAACCGGGCGACGATGCGGGAAATGCTCTCATTCTCGCAGGAGCACGGAATCAAGCCAGCAGTCGAACTGATGCCCATGTCGCAGGTCAATACGGCGCTCCAGAAGGTGAAAGAGAATAAAGCGCGCTACCGTGTTGTCCTGGTTAACGACGCGGTTGGGACTGGAACCTAACCAGCGCATCGCTGGATCCGCCAAGTAGATAATTCTGAATTCTTTAATTTACGCCAGGGGGAAATGTTCCTTTTTACAGCCATTCTGCCTTGGCAACGAATATG
>JBGOZL010000421.1:0-2992 GCA_041480185.1 Anaerolineae bacterium | reverse complement strand
CTCCCGCGAGGCCACGTCGTAGCCGAAGGCCCTGTGCATCTTGCCACCAACAGGCATCTCTCTCAAGACGCGATGCTTCACAACCTTCTCAATCTTGACAGTATGGTGATCGCGTTGCTTCAGCATGTCCTTATAGCGGTCGAGCGATGCGACCGCGTCATCAAACGTCCTAGCGGATGGTGCAACAACAACTGGCGCGTTTGGATCCATCATGGCCAATATCTGGCTGGTCGAGAATTTGGTCCTTTTCGCCGTACAGGAACTCCAAAAAGCAAGATTCTGGACCGCTTGAATACTTGGGTCTAAACGATTGTCACACAGGTTCCAGCCGAAGTCGTAACCTTGCGGCCAGCGCACGATGGTCGGGTCGGAAGGTGTCCCGCCCACAGTAAAAACAGAAATAACCATGTCATCTCCCCGGTAACCATCCTTGTTTAGAACAACTGGGGACATCGTCAGAATCGTCTGAAGAGCAGTATTTACATAAAAGTTCGCGAGGTCGTTATAATGGCCAGAAGTTTTATCCCATTGAAATGCCATCCCGTTGGAAGCAAATCGGGCACCCTCGCGCGTGCCATCTAGAACTTTTAAGTAACTATTTAAAAGATAACCAAATTCCACCACGCCTGACAGCATCAGCGCCAGGATGAGGACCACGAGCGCGAGTTCTACAAAACTCTGCCCGCGATTCTTGCTTTGCATCCGTAAGAAAAATCGTTTGATCATAGTTTTATTTAATAAGAAATATTAACTCCAGATTAATATTATCAGTTTGGGGAGTGTAAGTCAACAAATTTTGCGAAACTGTTAAGGTACATGGACGTGGTATTCACACAATACCGACAATTTGACGGTTTAAAAGCGCGATATAATCTTTTTACTTTATTTTTGAGCCGAGGCAACTCAAATTATTTAGATCTGGGAAGGATAGCGCATGGTCTTGGGAAGTTCTTGATGATTCAACGAACGATCCCAGGATGACGAGGACGAGGGTTCTCCGTCGCAAGGTGGAGCCAATCCTGGCTGATTGAGCCTGGAGAAAATCGAACGATCAGCGGATGCCCTCCGGGATCTCCACAGTCCCGACTCCTTTCCCTCCGAAATAATCTCGCACATAATACTTTTCGGGCAACCGGTAAGACAAAACGCGGGAAGCGGCGACATTCTTGTCATTGCTAGCTCCACAGGGGCGAAGCAATCTCCCTTTGAATGAGAGGATTGCATCATCGCTCTGTTCTTGGCAATGACACAAATACCTGGAGGGTCTCCTATGTGTGGAATTGTTGGTTATATCGGCCCGCGTGATGCAACCCCGATAGTGTTAAACGGCCTGAAAAGGTTGGAGTATCGCGGCTACGACTCAGCCGGGCTGGCGGTCATTCAGGATGGTAGGATTGAAATCCGGCGTGATGCAGGCAAGCTTTCACGCCTGACCGAGTTGGTAAATGGTTCTCCCTTGCATGGGACCCCCGGGGTTGGTCACACGCGCTGGGCTACCCACGGCGCACCCTCTGCCCGTAACGCCCATCCCCACCTTGGCGCAACCGGACGCGTGGTTGTGGTTCATAATGGGATTGTTGAAAACTTCCTTGAATTGCGGGATGAATTGTCTGCCGAAGGGGTGGATTTCAACTCTGACACAGATACGGAAGTAATCGTCCACCTCGTCGAACATCATCTTGCCACCGGATTAAATCTTACGGAAGCTGCCAGGAAAACTTTCCGTGAAATCGCCGGGGCACACGCCATCGTCTTGCTGTCTGCCGACGAACCGGACAAGATCGTCTGTGCCCGCATTGGCAATGCCGGGGGCGTGGTGATCGGCTTGGGGGAAGGTGAAAACTATATTGCCTCTGACATCCCCGCGATTCTCGATCATACCCGCCAGGTCATTTTCCTTGAATCGCACCAGATGGCTGTGGTCACCAGTTCCAACATTCATGTGGAAACTTTGGACGGCGCACAAATAACGCCTAAGGTTAACCTCATTTCCTGGGATGCTGCTGCCGCTGAAAAAGGTGAATACCGCCACTTTATGCAAAAGGAGATCCACGAACAGGTCCGCTCCCTTACCGAGACACTTGCTGGGCGGGTGGATTTTACAGAAGGGAGAATCTCCCTGCCAGAATTGCACCTGACACCCGAAATTGCCCGCGATATCCATAAAATTATCATCACCGCCTGTGGCACTGCAGCCTATGCTGGGATGGTAGGCAGGCAGCTCATCGAAAGCATCACCCGGATTCCCTGCCAAATGGAGATTGCCTCCGAGTTTCGCTACAGCGATCCCATTATCGGTCCACATGACATCGTCCTGGCTGTCAGCCAGTCTGGCGAAACTGCCGACACCCTTGCTGCCATGGAAGAGGGGAGGCGCAAAGGAGCCATCCTTTGGAGTATCGTCAACGCAGTCGGCTCGCAAGCTATGCGGGTGTCGAACGGATCCATCTCCATGCAAACCGGACCTGAGATCGGGGTGGCCTCCACCAAGGCTTTCACGGCCCCACTCGTCGACCAGTATATGTTGGCAATTTTACTGGCAGACATGCGCGGCACTTTGAACGAGAAAACCCGTCGCACTCTGGTTGCCGACCTTCGTCTCATCCCGGACCTGGTTGGTCGTACATTGTCACGTGAAGAGGAAGTGCGAAAGATAGCCTGGGCGCTTAAGGACGTTCGCGATTGTCTCTATTTGGGACGTGGCATCAACATGCCGGTAGCGTATGAGGGGGCTTTGAAACTTAAAGAGATTTCCTATGTGCATGCTGAGGGTTATCCAGCTGGTGAAATGAAACATGGCCCAATTGCGTTGATAGATGAAAATATGCCGGTAGTCTGTATTGCCCCGAAGGATCCCTGGCACGATAAGATGATTAGCCAGATACAACAGGCTAAGGCGCGCGGCGGGACAGTCATCGCTGTTGCGACTGAGGGTGATGAGTTGGTTTCCTCCCTGGCTGATTATGTCCTCTGGGTCCCCGAATGCCCCTGG
>JBGOZL010000420.1:0-3003 GCA_041480185.1 Anaerolineae bacterium | reverse complement strand
GCCATCCGCCGCTACGAGTTCGATCGCTGGCTGCTGCAGAGGGCCGATCCCGAATTCCATGTCCACGAGGTGCGGGAGATCCGCCAGGAAAATTGCGAATACGTGGTGGACGGTGAATTTACGGCGCACTACCTGGTCGGCGCGGGTGGCACAGCTTGCCCAGTCCAGAGGACCTTTTTCAGTGCGACCATTCCCAGGCCGAAGGCTTCCCTGATCGTTGCCCAGGAAGAAGAATTTAAATACGATCTCAAAGACACCCGCTGCAAATTGTGGTTCTTTGAAAACAAGCTCCCAGGCTACGCCTGGTATGTCCCCAAAAAGGACGGGTACGTCAACGTGGGCCTGGGCGGCTTCGCGCAAAACCTGAAGCGTAACGGGGATACGCTTAAAAACCATTGGAATTTATTGGTGAAGCACCTGGAAGAGTCGGGCCTGATCACAGGCCATGTTTACAAGCCGGCCGGACACAGTTATACTCTGCGTCAGAAATTGACCGAGGGTCGCATCGGCAACGCCTTCCTGGCTGGCGATTCGCTCGGACTGGCAACCCTCGACATGGGCGAAGGCATTGGGCCGGCCATCCGCAGCGGACAGCTGGCAGCAGAGGCCATCCTTAGCGGGGCGGACTACTCGGTCGCATCCATTCCGCGGTATTCCTTCCCGTCCCTCTTGGGGATCCGAAAAGAGTAGGGCGGAAATGGATTTCCATAATTAATTCTTTTGTGGAAGGAGAAAATTATGGCTTTCATCAAGACAATTCCAGAGGAACAGGCGGAAGGATTGCTTAAAGATCAATATGAAGCCGCCCGCAAAAGCAACGGCTATGTGCCGAACTTCGTCAAAGCCTTCAGCATCCACCCGGAGGTGTATGACGCCTGGTTGAAACTCATCGGTGCGGTCCGCTCCAATATGAAGATGCGCCGCTATGAGCTGGTGACCCTGGCAACCGCCATGGCGCTTGACTGTTCATACTGAATGCTTGCACACGGAGCGTTGCTCCGCAAAAATTTCTTCAGTGCAGATCAACTGATCGCGATCGTCAAGGATTTCCGCAACGCGGGTCTGACCCCCGAGGAAGTGGCGCTGATGTCCTTTGCCCAGAAGATTTCCACCCGGGCCGGTCAGGTGAGCGAACAGGATATGGGTGAACTGCGCGGGTTCGGCCTGACCGATGAAGAGATCCTCAATGTGGTGGTGGCATGCACGGCCCGTAATTTCTTCAGCAAGACCCTCGACGCAGTGGGCGCGGTGCCCGATGAAAAATATTTGGAGCTTGGACCTGAGCTCGTTAAAGCGCTTGCAATTGGACGCCCGTTCCCGAAATAAGGATAGACAGCCATGTGGTTCAACCCGCTGGTGACCTGGCTTTTGAGATCCCCCCTGCATGGACTGGTCAGCGAAAACGTGATGCTGGTCACGGTCACCGGACGCAAAAGCGGTAAATCGATTTCAACTCCAACCAATTATCAGCTCCACGGGAATACCTTGTGGGTGATCAGTTGGCGCGATCGGAAGTGGTGGCGAAACCTGCGGGGAGGGGCGGATATCCGTGTCCTGCTGAGGGGCAGGAACGTTCAGGGCAGGGGGGAGGTCATCGAGGAAGAGAAAGCCGTGGCGCAGAGCCTTTCCGATTATTATCGGAAAGCCCCCAAAATTGCGAAGTACGTCGGGATCAGCCTGGATTCGGTAGGTCAGCCCATCCCCGCGGACTGTGACTGTGCCGCACAAAAGATGGTGACCGTGCGGATCAGCCTGTCATAAAAGTCCGGGTGGCACTTCCTGCGGTTATGCTTCGGTATTGGACACTACCAGCTGGTAATCGACGAATTCCACGGGGGCCAGGCATTCGGGGTAAAGGATTGAAGAGAATTTCTTGACCGCCGCGGACTCGGAGTGGATCCTGTCTGCCTCGCCGGCTCGGGCCGGTAGATAAGTTGGAATATCGAGTGCAAATAAAAACCCCCTCCCGGCAAGCGAGGGGGTCCGTTTTTATTTGAGGGCCATCTTATTTGGATCTTATAAAATAACCCACCCTGTTCCTTTTGTTGATGATGAAATCAGCGGCGATCCCCCCCGAATATGCTGGGCGGTCAATAAATATATACGTGTTGAATATTGTATCGAGGGGGCATTTGCCTTATACTCTTTAAGGGAAAGTAAAAACACCTGTTGTTTTGGCATATTAAATACCGGGTTCAATTCATCCGCAGGCGTACCCGCCCGGTTTTCTTGACCTGTGATTGACTAAAAAGGAGAGGGAGACATGCGTGTTTTAGGGAGTCTCGTAGGGGTGCTGTTGCTGGTGGGACTGTTGGCTTTGGTCGCCTGGGCGGTCTACCAGGGGACCACGTTCCAGCCGGGGGTAAATCCAGCGGAAGTCGACGAGGGGTTTACCGACCCTTCCCTTTCCAACTGGAGTTTAAAGCTGGTTGACGGGATTGGTGTCGCCAAGACTCCACCCTACCATGGAGGCGACATCCGGGTGGAAAATGGGACGTTAAGGTTGCAGGTAAGCCCCGACCCGGATTTTTCGAATGAAAGTTCCGTTTGGCAGCCCGGGCAGGCCGCCGCTCCGCAGTATAACAACGCCTTTGCGATCGGCATGCCCGATTTTGCCCCCACCTGGGAACAAAAAGTGGTTGCCGAGTTCCAGATGAAGATTGATATAGGTTATCAGGGCACCTCGGGGCTTTGGATCGAAGCCCGGGACACTTTTGATCAGCAGGGCATCATGGTTCCCGGGGGTTTTCCAGGAGCAATTGGGGTCAGCATTACCAGTGCGGAATCTACAAAACTCCTGGCGGGGGTAAGATTTGAATATGTAAAGGGGCTTATTCCGCTTTGTCTGGATAATGTTGGGGGGGTTAATCCGACAGAGTGGAATTTGTACCGGATCGAATGGAAAAAAGTGTTGGGTTTTGCCGACCAGTATGATCTGTTCGTCAACGGTCAGCACAAAGCGGGATGTTTTATCCCGCTGATTGGTTTCAGGCATTCAGAGAT
>JBGOZL010000419.1:0-3009 GCA_041480185.1 Anaerolineae bacterium | reverse complement strand
GAAATGGGTCGCCCGGATATGTTTAGAAATCGGGCTCGCCGCCGCCCGCATCGTCTCCGCCGAGGTCAGGGATTTCCTTTTCGATATCCTCCGGCCTTTGGCCTTTTTCCAGACGGTCGACGACGTCGTTAAACTCCGGCGGCAGGTCCTCACCCATTTCGTTGCCCATCTTGCGCATCATGCGTCCCATTGCCTGAGGGTCGTTTTCGAGACCCGCCAGGGCAGACGGGTCGGAGAAATCCCCGGCAAGAGAGTCCATGCGGCTGTCGTCCGATTTCGCCACGCGCACGCGCGGAACCCGCCGGCGGACGTTCCTGCTCCCGCAGGCAGAACAGGTTACAGGCTGCGTGCCGTATGCAGCGTAGGTCATAAAAACATCGAAGCGGGTTTTGCAATCAATGCAAACATAATCATAAAGGGGCATGGGTTCTCTGGTCCTTGCTTGAAAGTTTGAAGCAGTACATCCAATAGGGGTGGGGAAAAAGACGATCGGGGGTTTCTTTTTGCCCGGCAGCCTGTATTTTACTTCATTCGCCGTCTGGTACAATACAGACATGCCTGATTCAGAATTCAACCTTCACAACCCGCAACCTCTGTTGATCGTCATTTCAGGACCGTCAGGGGTGGGCAAGGACAGCGTGCTGCACTGCCTTAAAGAGCGAAACCTGCCGATGCACTTCGTGATAACAGCCACCACCCGACCGCGGCGCGAAGATGAGGTCCAGGGGGTGGACTACTTTTTTGTCTCGAAGGACGAATTCGCCCATATGATCGAGCAGGAAGAGTTGATCGAGTATGCTATCGTCTATAACGACTACAAAGGCATTCCCAAACAACAGGTACGCGAGGCGCTGGCTTCCGGGCAGGATGTGGTCATGCGGGTGGACGTGCAGGGTGCAGCCACGGTTCGTAAACTGGCAGCGGAGGCAGTGCTCATCTTCCTGACGACCGAAAGCGAGGATTCCCTGGTGAGACGGTTGAAAGCGCGGCGGAGCGAGACGGCCGAAAACCTGAGCCTGCGCATTGCGACCGCCCGCCAGGAACTCAAACGGGCGGCCGAATTTGATTACGTCGTCGTCAACGCGGACGGTCACCTGGAAGAGGCGGTAGACACAGTGGTTGCGATCATCCGAGCCGAACACCACCGGGTGAACCACCGCAAGGTAAGTTTATAGGTTTGCACTGAAATTATTTTTTGGAGAGAAATGAATCAAAACCCGACCCCCCAACAAGTTCCTCAGCAACCGCGCACCGTGCAGGTGGCGATGCCGAACGTGAAACCGTACGCCACGTACATTATCCTGGCGGTAACCACCTTCATCTATCTACTGCAAATTGGCGGGCAGTACCTGCTCAATGCAGACGTGGTCACAGCCCTGGGGGTTAAGGACGACATTCTTATTCGCGCCGGTCAACTCTGGCGGCTGATCACACCGGTCTTTTTGCACGCCTCGATCCTACCCTATGGATTGCTGCACATAGGTTTTAACATGTATGCCCTGTTCATTTTTGGTCGCGGCATCGAAGCACGCTACGGGCATGTCCGGTTCATGCTGCTTTATTTCCTTTCCGCTTACGCCGGGAACGTGATGTCCTTCCTCCTGACCGTGAACCCTTCATTGGGAGCTTCCACTGCCATCTTTGGGCTGATCTCGGCGGAGGGCGTATTTATCATTCAAAATCGCAAATTGCTGGGGAACCGGGTCAACCGCTCATTAATGAATTTGGTTTACATAGCAGGGATCAACCTGCTGATCGGATACACCACCCCGGGCGTGGATAACTGGGGGCACATCGGCGGCTTGCTGGGCGGACTGCTCTTCGCCTGGTTTGGCGGCCCACGCTGGAAGCTGGAAGGATTCTACCCGTCCGTGACCCTGTCGGACGAGCGGGAAGGTCATGGGGGGTTCGCCGGGACTGTTGCGGTGCTGCTGTTTTTTATCCCATTGACAGTGCTGGGGTGGATCTGGGTGGTGCATTAAGAATTTATAGATCAAAAAAAACTTCCGAGGAAGCAGGTTCCTTGGAAGTTTTTTTATCCGATCGCTTCTTTGAGGCGGCGTGCCAGGTCCCCAAAGTGCTCCGTATAGCGGATCTCATCCGCGCGCGGTCGGGGCAGGTCCACGCCCAAATCGACCTTGATCCTGCCGGGACGCTGCGTCAGCACCAGTACGCGGTCAGCCAGGAAAAGCGACTCACTGATGGAATGAGTGACCATCAGCACCGTCTTCTGGCGTCTCTGCCAGATGCGCGAGAGTTCGGTCCACATGCGCTCGCGGGTGAGGGCATCCAGCGAGCCGAAGGGTTCGTCGAGCAGAAGAATATCGGGGTCATGGATGAGGGCGCGGGCGATGGCCACACGCTGGGCCATGCCTCCCGAAAGGTCGCGCGGCCAGGAAGACTCAAAGCCCTGCAAACCGACCAGGTCAATTAATTCCTGGGCGCGCAGGCGGGCTTCTTCCGTTGTGACACCCTGGAGTTCGAGGGGCAGGGTGATGTTCCCGAGCGCAGTCCGCCAGGGCATCAGGTTGGATTCCTGGAAGACCATGCCGATTTTCGGCTTTCCACCGGCAAAGGTGAAAGATCCGCCCGTGGGTTCGAGTAACCCGGCCAGGATGCGCAGCAGCGTGGATTTGCCGCTGCCCGAAGGACCCAGGACACAGACAAATTCGCGCGGCTGGATGGTGAACGAAAGCGTATCGAGCGCGTCCAGACCCCCATTGGGATCGGGGAAAGTGACAGTCAATTGTTGGACAGTTAGAATTGGATCGGCCATGGTATTCTGCGCTGGGGCGGCGAGGTGGGCCGCCCTAACTTAATTTATGGAAGAAACTGGTTGGTAAACGCTTTTGTCAGGTCCAGCGGCTGGGTCAGCAGACCCATATCGAGCAACACGTTCTGCATATTTTCCCAGGCAGACGGATTGGATTCACCCAACCGGGCAGCTTTCCAAAGCTCGATGGAGGTGGACAGCACTTGTTTTTGGATAACCGGGTCGGCCTGGGCAAG
>JBGOZL010000418.1:0-3011 GCA_041480185.1 Anaerolineae bacterium | reverse complement strand
GCACAATCTCCTTAATCAGGCCAGTGAAAACCAGATGATGAACAGGGAGCAAGATGTACCAATAAAAGAAACCAAGGAACCCACGTGGAGCAAAGTATGCAAGTTGGGTTAATAAAACTTCGCCTCCAGGTTGTTCGTTTACACGCCATTCCATCCAACCGAGACCAGGCGCTTTCATTTCTGCCTTCAAAAGCAACCTTTGCCGAGGTTCCAATGCCTCCACCCGATAAAAATCCAGAATATCACCTTCCAAGAGAGCAGCATCATCCCGGCGGCCACGCAAGCCCGGACCCCCCACCAACCTGTCAAGGAAGCCGCGTATTTTCCAAAGCCAGTTCAAGTACAACCACCCGCGCCTGCCTCCCAATCCGGTGATCGCGCGATAAACAGCCTCGGGTTGAACCCGGAACCTGGTCTGCTGACCTTCTATAAAAAAACCTTCCCGTTTAATTCTAAACCCGGATCCATTATTTTCCCAGATGGATTCAAGGTTGCCTGGAGAGAGACATTCCAAAGCCATCGAGACGGATGTCTCATAATCTAAAGAATTTATCTGTGGAAAATCCCGCTGCGCCAATGTATCCCGCACCACGCTGTCACTGCGCATCCCTCCGAGCAGAGGTCTGGCAATTTTAGCGGGAACAGGTGTCAATCTCCCGGCCATTTGGCTCATAAAATCCACCGAGATCCCCGGCAAAGCGATAATAAGGCGCTTCAATCCCCGTAAACACGCGTAGACAGACATTACTTCTGCATAGGTAAGGACATTCTTCCCGCCAATTTCATAAATTTTTCCGCTACAGTTTTGGCAATCCATGGCAGATAAAAGATAATCCAGCACATTTTGAACTGCAATCGGTTGAGTACGGTTATGAATCCAAAGCGGGCCAACAAGGACAGGAAATTGTTCGGTCAAATAACGGATAAGCTCAAATGAAATACTTCCTGATCCGATAATCAGGCTGGCACGGAATTCTGTAACCGGAACGCTCCCCTCACGGAGAATATCACCGGTTTTAATGCGCGAACGCAAATGCGAACCAATATCATCCCCCGGATCAGCAAGCCCGCCAAGATAAATGATATGCTCCATTCCACTCATCCCGGCGGCATTAGCAAAATTTCGAGCTGAAACAATTTCCCGATCAACATAATTCCGTCCGCTGGCCATATTGTGGACAAGGTAATATGCTGTTGACACACCGCTGAAGGCCTGGGTCAGGATCCCAGGAGACAAGAGGTCACCATTCACAACCTCTACCTGCGACCGAAAGGATTGTTTGGAAAGGCGGGCAGGGTCCCGTACAAGCAAACGCACTCGATACCCCTTTTCAAGCAAACGCGGTACAAGACAACCACCAACGTAACCGGTCGCACCGGTAACCAAAACCAGCTTGTCAGTATTCATGTAATACCTCTAAGATTGAGCCAATCTACGAGCCCGGGCAGCTACTTTGCGAATCAATCCACTAAAAATGAAGCCATGGATGGGATAAAGCAAATACCAGTAGAAAAATCCTCCCAACCCATGTGGGGCAAAATAAGCGGTCTGAGTCAGCTGTGTTTTTCCGTCGGACTGTGGAAGGGATTGAAATTCCAGCCAGGCTTTGCCTGGCAGTTTCATTTCCGCTCTCAGGCGCATAAGCCGGTCAAGCTCGACAGCCTCGACACGCCAGAAATCCAGCGCCTCCCCCACCCGGAGATCATCCGGATGTCGGCGTCCACGGCGCAAGCCCACGCCGCCGACCAATTTGTCGATCCAGCCGCGGATCTCCCAAGACCAATTCATAAAAAGCCAGCCGCGCTCCCCACCCAACCCTGTAAAAGCCTTAAAAACTGGAGCCGAGGGGAGATCAAGAACGAGGCGGCGTCTTTCCAGCATCATCCCTTCCGTGGTGGTCAATATCAAGGGGCGAGTATTGCCCTGCGTTACAACCAGTGCGTCACTCCACGTGGTTTCAACCGTGTCGGACTGGAAACGCGCCATGGCAAGATGTAAAGCAGTCTGAAAATCGAGGGGATGGATGTCGGGAAACAGCTTATGAGCCAGGTCGTCATGCACTATCATCTCAGCGTGCAAACCCTCGATCAACGGCAGGATAATGCGCCAATGAATTGGGGTGAGCATATGCACCCAGTAAGCAGAAAACCGCGGTGTATAGAAGCGGGTGTGGATAAGAAAACGTTTCAGGCCGCGCTCGCGTGCATATCCACGCAACATATCGGCATAACATAAGCGGGTGGCTCCTCCAATCTCAATCACTTCGCCAACACTTTCTGACGTTTGAAGTGCAACAATAAGATAAGCAAGCACATCCCGGATGGCGACCGGTTGTGCCAATGAATAGAACCAATGCGGACAGATCAGCAACGGCTGGCGTTCCGTAAGATAGCGGATCATTTCAAATAGTGCAGAACCAGACCCGACGACCATTCCCGCCCGAAACTCGGTCACCGGGACCTTTCCCTGTCGCAAGATCAGCCCGGTCTCATTGCGGGAAAGGAGGTAAGGAGAGAGACTCGCGGTTGGATCAACCAGTTCTCCAAGGTAGATAATACGTTCCAACCCAGCCTGCCCCGCTGCATCTGCGAAGTTATGGGCGGCAGACAAGTCACGACCGGCATCCACTTTATTCCCCTGCATCCCGTGGATTAGATAATAAGCCGATGAAATGTTACGCATCGCATCGAGCAGAGAGGCTGGATCGAGCGCATCCCCCTGCGCAACCTCCACTTGATCGAGCCAGGGATAACCCTGCAATCGGGCTGCGTCCCGCACCAAACAGCGAACACGGTAGCCGGATTCGAGCAGCCTTGGGACCAATCGCCCGCCAATGTAACCTGTGGCGCCCGTCACAAGAATAAGTTCAGACATTGAAAAAAATTCCTTTTACGGGTTTCTTGTTATTACGATAATTATAATATCTTTTATCATAATAATGACCATTCTCCTTCATGGATTCATATTCTTAAATGCAGGAGGGCACAATTGGCGCCCTTCTGTCGAATAT
>JBGOZL010000417.1:0-3013 GCA_041480185.1 Anaerolineae bacterium | reverse complement strand
GTCAAAGGAGAGCGCGCCGAAACTATGAAGCGCGTGGCGGTGGATACTGGTGCGCCGGTCAGCAACCCGTTTGCAATGACGAGCACGTTTTCAGGTGAAAATGGTTCGGTATGGGCGGGAACCTCATTCAACAGGATATAACCAGCCAGCGCCTTACCGCCCGGGTAAAGTCGGTAGAATTCTTCACTGATTGTTTCAACGCTCAGAGTGCCGATGGAAAGGTTTACCCGTAAGAGTTTTTCATTTGTTCCATACATCATGTGACTCCTGTATTTTATTTGCCGTTTCCGCCGCCACCCCACCGGCTGCATTATACAACCTATTTAAGAGAGAAATATTTTTCTCCACAAGCAAGCTGAATTGAACCTAATATGACCATCTTCCACAGAACCCACATAAGGATAATGATGACTTTGAACTTTGATTGCGTTTTGTTAAGTTTAGGGAGATAAGCACGGATTTATATCCTTAGATTCAACAATGGACCACAGCAGAGGACTGGTGAAAGTATCATCACTCGCTCCTATTCCAAAATGAGTGTAAATATATCTAATTTGAATATAATATCGGTTATACTGTTCAGGCTCATTGGTAAAAGATCAGTTCATATATGCATTTGGGGGATTTAATCTACAATGTTCACAAGACCTCGTGAAAAAGGAACTTCGTACGCGGTTTTGAGTTTCATATTGTATAAGGTAACGATCGAATTTGCATTGTTGTACACCGGTTGACAATTGAAATCTTCATCTTTATGATTTTGAACAGCTCCACTTATCAGGTACCAATAATGGCATATTTCAAACAATTGCAGGAAGTCCAATAGAATGGTTACTCCCTTCCTCTCGACGAAGTTCTTCATTCCGAAACCGCGCAAGGCGCTTGTCCGTCGGGAAGATTTGTTTGACACGCTAAACGATGGGATCCAGGGTAAACTCATCCTGGTCTCGGCTCCTGCCGGCTATGGAAAAACCACATTAATCACTTCCTGGTTGGCAAACAAGAAACTGCCAGTTGCCTGGGTTTCAGTGGATGCAGGCGATAATGAATATTTTCGTTTTTTTAGTTACCTGTTGGAGTCACTTCGCCTGCAGGATCTTAAGGTGGGAAAAACTCTCCTCCAGACGCTTCAATCCCCGATGCCTCCCTCACAGGATATTTTCGTTGAGTTGTTCCTGAAAGATATTTCATCAATATCTCAAGAATGTATTCTGGTGGTTGATGATTTCCATCTGATCAATAATTCTGCCATTCACACAGACTTTAACAAGATTATCGAAGGTTCCCCAAAAGAATTGCATTTCATCATTTGCAGCCGTACCGAACTTCCGTTTTCTGTATCAAGGTTACGAGCCAGTGACGAACTGGTGGAGCTTACGCAAAGAGAGCTCAGCCTGACCATCGATGAGAGTGCAAGGTACATGAATTTGGTGATGAAAGTTGGGTTGCAGCCCGTGGATATCGCTGTTTTGCGAGATCGAACTGAGGGTTGGCTGGTCGGTATGCAATTGGTGGCATTAACCCTGCGCGGCCAAACGGACCCGATTAGTTTCATCTATTCATTGAAGGGTGACAACCGGTTTATCGGCGATTATCTGGTGGATGAAGTCTTGCTGCGCATTCCCGCGGATTTGCAGGGTTTCCTTCTGCGTACTTCTGTTTTGAGCCGGATGGAAACCTCCTTGTGCAATTACGTCTTGCAAATAGAAAACAGTCATGAAATACTGGAGTCCATCGATAAGCGTCGTTTATTTATTATTCCATTGGATGACAAGCGCCAATGGTTTCGATACCACCATTTGTTTCGTGAAATGTTGTTTGACCGGTTGAAGCGTAAATCAGCGGAAATCGTGGCGGGACTTTACCAACGGGCCAGCGATTGGCATGCTGCGAATGGAATGAAGGAAGATGCAGTAAATTATGCTCTGGAAGGAAATGACTATTACCGAGCGGCGGGTCTGATTATTGAAATTGGTCTGCCGCTTCTTTCGCATGGCGGTTGGAACCAGTTGCTGAATTGGTACAACCGAATACCGGATGCCGAGTTTCATAGACAACCAAATCTCTGGTCCACCTATTTTATGACATTGATCAATGCGGGTTTAATTACGGACGCCGCTAAAAAATTGAAAGAGTTATCTGCTAAGGAGCTTAAGGCGGCGAGTCCCACTGACAGAGGGTTATCCAGGTTGAGAGGGGAACTGGCTTCTTTTCAAGGGGTGGTCATTTTACATAGTGAAGCTGATCCTTCGCGGGCGAAAGAAGCGCTGGCTGAAGCATGTAAGTATTTATCCGGCGATGAAACCACCAGTATGACCTTTGCCGTCTTTAATTATGGAGTCAGTTGTTATTTGCTTGGGGAGATCGATGAAGCGCGGGATATGTTCGAAAAATCCATCTCGTGGGGGGTGAGGGACGATTTCCCCCTGGCGAGGGTGATGGGAACAAGTTACCTTGCGGAAACCATGGCGCTGACCGGAAAACTGCAGAAGGCCGATAGACTCTTACAGGAAACAATTCGATATGTAAAAGAAGTGGGCTTGCAGCAGGGCGCTGTTTTTTCCAAGGCAAACCTGGGATTGGGGAGTCTTTATTATGAGTGGAACAAGCTGGACGAAGCCCTGCATTTTCTTACCGAGGGTCTCCGTCTGGCTGAGCAGGGAGGATACCTCAACCAGTTAATAGTCGGATGCTCCACAATGGTGCGCATCCAGAATATGCACGGAGACCTGGAAGGTGTACAGGAGACAATTCAACGGGCCAGGAGAATGGCTCAAAAATACGGGGATCCTCCGATACCGTCCATGTTTATCAAAGCGCTTGAAGCCGATGTCGCCCTACAGCAAGGAGATCTCTTTATTGTTAATAACTGGTTAGCTGCGCTAAACAATACTTCTCACAAAGCTCCCAATTTGTTCACTCAATATGAACAAATAATTCATGCACGTGCATTGGCCGCCCGGGAAGATTACTCATCCATGAGCGAACAAATACGACCAATCTGGGACTTGGC
>JBGOZL010000416.1:0-3021 GCA_041480185.1 Anaerolineae bacterium | reverse complement strand
CAGCGGCGGGCATCATCCACCTTGAAATCCCGGTGGTGATCGGTCGTCTTGGGGCGCAGGCGGATTTCCTTGATCTCTACCTTGGTCTGTGCCTTGCGGGCTTCTCGATCTTTCTTTTCGCGCTCGTACAGGAATTTGCCAAAATCCATGATGCGGCACACGGGCGGGACGGAGTTTGGAGCAACCTCTACCAGGTCGAGGTCCGCTTCATGGGCCATCCGCAGTGCTTCACGGGTGGCTACCACCCCTGCGTTTTCACCGGCTGCATCGATCAGGCGTACTTCGGGAACTCTTATGGTTTCATTAACTCGAAATTCATTGGCGCTGATACTACTCTCCTTGCAAATAACGGAAGTCCAGCCCGGAGGCTGGTTTAAGCGGGCTGATAATACCATGAAGTCGACCGAATCGTCAATAAAATTACACGATAAAGGAGTTTCCCAACCTTTTCGGGTATCATCGGATATATATAATGTGCGTTCACAAAATTGACCCGGGAGGAAAATGGACGAACATCAAGCCATCCTTTGCCTGAAACGTGGCGATATTGGTGGTCTGGAATTTCTCGTCGGCCTTTATCAGATCAGAGCTGTGCGTACAGCCTATCTGATCACGCATGATGCTGCGTTGGCTGAAGATGTTACCCAGGAAGCCTTCCTGCAGGCGTATCGTTCGATCCGGCATTTCGACCAGGATCGCCCGTTCGGTCCCTGGTTCATGCGCAGTGTGGTCCATGCCTCTCTGAAGGCTGCCCAAAAACATTTTAGGCACGAGAATCACAATTCCCCGGAACAAACTCTGGAAGAGCTTTTTGCCGATATTGCCTCGGTCGAAGAACAGGTTGAAATGATCGAGTTCCAGGAGCACGTGTGGGCCGCATTGGGTGATCTTACCCCCCGCCAGCGCGCTGTCGTCGTCCAACGCTATTTCCTCGATATGAGCCAAAGAGAGATGTCAGCCGAACTGGAAACCCCACTTGGCACCGTCAAATGGCTGCTCCACGTGGCGCGCGAACGTCTGCGCAGCCTGCTTTCGGAAAGGATCTCAAAATGAAAGACGAAAGCCTCCGCAAATCATTGCAAGCCATCGCCAGCCGTGGTATCCCGGAAAACATTAACCTGTGGCCCCACCTGGCTGATACTCTTGAGAAAACGGATGCTGTTCCCCGGCGTCCAAAATGGAAACTAGCCTGGACGATCATCATCGTCCTCCTGGGTCTATCCATCGTGACCGGCGTCGCCTATGCCGTCGGTCGTATTACCGGCTATCTCCCTGGTATTGGTTTTGTGCAGCCCAGTTCCCTGCGCGTGCTTGCCAGACCCGTCAGTCAAACCCGCGACGGGATTACGGTGACTATCGAACAGGTCGTTGTTGATTCGGAAAGGACGGTTGTCGTTTATAAGACCGAAGGTTTGACGATCGCTGCCGCCAATTCAAGGGGCGAAGGAGGCCCATTCGGGTCAACTCAGCTGCTGCGCCTGCCCGATGGCACCTTGATGGAGGAGGACCCAGATATTGGGTATACCGATACCCCAGAACCGGTCATTAACGATGTCCGCACACAGGGCGGGTGGCCCAATTATGTCTGGCGGCTGGTCTATCCTCCAATCCCAACTCTGGTCGATGAAGGTATATTGCTCATTCCAATCCTTCAAACCATGCCGGCTGGCGCCGCACCTGAGAACTGGGCGATGACATTCCATCTCAAACCTGCTCCGGTTGACATGACCCTTGCTCCGATAATTGGCGTGACTCAACCTGACGGGATTGCAGAGGTTACCCAGGCTGCAGGGACGGTGGGTCCCATGTTATCTACAACTTCGACCCATAATGGATTCACGCTCCTTTTGGATAATGTTATTGAACTGGATGACGGCTTCGTATTTACGGGGAACCTCTCATGGGCTAATGCCTCGTTCCCAACCGGCAAGGGGGTGCGGTTGCAGGATGTTCCCTTAATATTGACCGACTCCAGCGGTCAGAATATCCCGATTGAACCAGTGCAGCTCGTCAATGGATCCTACACGAATGAAAATCAAACTGCGTGGTCCTATCGCACCAACAGGAAGGCTTTCTCTGGACCCTTGATGTTGAGCATTGCCTCGATCACTACCACCATGATTGCCCCGGATGTCAATTTCGAATTGGATCTTGGCCCAAATCCGCAAATCGGGCAGATTTGGGAAATAAACCGCGATTTTGTTCTTGCGGGACATACGCTTCGCCTGTTGTCGGTCCAGTTGATAGGTGATTCCAATCCTTGCTGGAAGTCTGATCTGAATTATAATTTTTTGAGCGATCAAGCCGGGGTATCCGCTTATGTGAGCGATGTCATTCCTCAATCCGCCCTTGAGGGGACCTGCTCTGGAGGAGGAGGCGGGGGTGGGGGACCAGTGTCCCCAAAATTATTTACCGCCGGTACCAGCTACAGCAGCCTCCCGACTGGTTTGCATCGATTCACGATCACCACATATATACCTTATACCGTATCCGGACCCTGGCAGGTTACCTGGAACCCGCCAGCTGTTGCCGCTCCCACTCCCACCCCGGAACCCGGGGCATGCCTCACGCTCGAAAAATGGAATCAATTGATTAGTCGGAACGATCCGCTTCTTTCCGAGGTGAGTGGGAAAATCGTTATCACCGTCAATGAAGGTGGATCGTTACCTGCAATCTATGTCAGCGACCTGGACGGCTCGGGTTCACGCAAGATTGCTACCGGTGCATGGCCGTCCCTCTCATCGGATGGCACGCGCCTGGTCTATAGTGCTGGTGATGGGTTGCACGTTTACGATCTTTCGACCGGAAAAACATCTTCGTTTGGAACCGATGGCTATCGCCTGATCTGGTCCCCGGAGGATACCCGCTTGTTGTACACAACTACGTTCGATTTATATGTGATCAACACAGACGGTTCAGGGTTGCAAAAAATGGACACCGGTGCAGCACAAGTCCTTTCGTCGGTGGGTTGGCTGCCCGATAATGAGACCATCGTTTATGGCGTCATGGGCGGCAATGGAT
>JBGOZL010000415.1:0-3023 GCA_041480185.1 Anaerolineae bacterium | reverse complement strand
TCGACCCAGATACGGCCCTGGTGGTTGTCCACAATGGATTTAACGATCGCCAGGCCTAACCCGGAGCCCCCCACCCCCTTAGGAACATTGCTAGCACGATAGAATTTCTCGAATATATGAGGCTGGTCGCCAGGTGGAATGCCGGGACCGGTGTCGGATATGCGGAAAATCACTTGGTCGTTGCGCGCTTCCACATCAATGGTAATTTCGCCGTTTTCCTGGGTGTATTTAATAGCATTCCCGATCAGGTTATCCAGCATCTGGCGTAAACGAATTGGGTTGCCGCGCATCTGCGGGATTTCATCCGGCAGGTTGAGGTGAAGATTCAATTTTTTATCTGAAATCTGTCCGCCGAGGGTTTCCAAAGTAAAGCGGATAATTCCCTCCAATGGAACTATTTCCTTCTGGCTATCGAATCCGGCCTCGATACGGCCCAGTTCAAGCAGGTCATTAACAAGGGCGGTGATGCTCTGCACGCTATTCTGGACGCGATGAATGAATTCGCGCTGTTGCTCATTCACCGGACCAACCCTGTCCAGCAAATCGACATAGCCCAAGATGGCTGTGAGCGGGGATCGCAGGTCGTGGGAAACGGTGTGAACAAACTCGTTCTTCAAGCGGTCAATTTGTTTAAGGTAGGTTATATCCTGCATGGTAATGGCCATGCCAATTTTTGGAACCGGAGTGCACTGAGCTGAAAGAACCCGCCCATCCTCGAAAGTAATCTCATTGTGCGGCATGGGGTTGTGGATACTTTCGTCCAAAAGGATCTTCAAATCAGGGTGAGTCAGCACATCAGTGACCGGCTTTCCCTTCACTTCTTCTTCCTGCCAAAGGCCGAACGCCCGGCGCGCGGCCGTATTGATTATCAGGAGATTCGACTGCTCGTCGACGATAATCACTCCATCCTCGATATGCTCAACAATGGTATCGAGTTTTTGCATCTCGTCCAGGCGACGCTGAAGCGAGGCTGTAGTGCGTTTAACTTCTCGCCGGGTCCAGTCTCCGATTCGGTCAGCGCGTTTAATGCTGTTCTCCACAGTCTTTACAATCTCTTCGATGTGGAGCGGCGCGTAGAGACAGTCGCTGATACCTATAGTGATGGCTTTTTTAATAACTGCGGGGGAATCTTTTAAAAGGAGGAGTAAAACCGGTTGAGTCGGAAAACGATCCAACATCCCCGCGGCGATCTCCAGTTCATCCTCACCATTGAAATTCTGGCTTATGATCACCAGGGCGGGTGAGGATTCCTGCAAAGCCTTATCAAGAGCGGGGTGATCGCGGGCAATGGCAACACGATACGAAACCGCAGTCAGCGCCCGCTCAAAAAGTTGCAGGATTTGCTCATCATCCAGTGCCAATAAGACCAAATCGGATTTAGGCATACATCAACCATTCCCTAAATATCTTACTTTGCCTGCGGCTGCAAGGGGCCGCTCTCTCCAGACAATTTCCCACGCGAACTACTAGGTCAAATGTGACCGACTAAATCCTGAATGAATTTTATCCACCAATCATCCAATTTTACCAGCAAGAAACCGATCAATAAGCAGGTCAATGAACAGTTCCCCCAGACGACAACCTGGAGCGGGAAACCATCCACTGCCACTCCTGGAAAAAAATTCCTGTTGATCCATTCACCGGAGAGGCGATCAAGACGAGAATATCTAAATCGCGTTCAACCACCAGGATACCCCTGGTACTTAATTGTCATTAATACTCTAATGATAGCACATTTGTCCAAAATTCGTGAAAAGAACCGCAGGATAAATGAATCCATCTCGTGTAAAATACATATTATCAAATCTCGCAAGGAGTGCAAATGAATGACTTCCTATGGTGGCGAGACGGCGTCATCTACCAAATTTATCCCCGCTCTTTTGCGGACAGCAACGCCGACGGATTGGGCGACCTGGGCGGAATCATTTCCCGCCTCGATTACCTTGCGGACCTGGGTATCGATGCCATCTGGCTATCGCCATTCTATCCCACCCCCGATAAAGACTTCGGTTATGATATCAGTGATTTTATGGATGTCGATGCGCGCTTCGGCAGCCTGGCAGACTTTGACCGGCTGGCGATAGAAGCCCACCAGCGCGGTATCCGGGTAATTTTGGACCTGGTGCTTAACCACACCTCCGACCAGCATCCCTGGTTCTTGGAATCCCGCTCCAGCCGGAACAATCCCAAGCGCGAATGGTATTTTTGGAGGGACCACCCCAATAATTGGCAAGCCTCGTTTGGAGGGAAAGCTTGGGAATACGATCCACATACCGGTCAATATTACCTGCACCTGTTTACGAAGGAACAACCGGATGTCAACTGGCGCAACCCAGAAGTTCGCAAGGGTCAACTCGATGTTTTCCGCTTCTGGCTGGGGCACGGCGCAGATGGGTTCCGCCTGGATGTCTTCAACGCTTACTTCAAACATTCCGACCTGCCGGATAACCCTCCAAAATTGGGGCTGCGAGGTTTCGACCGCCAACGCCACATCTACGATATGGATCAGCCGGAAATGACGCCCTTCCTGAACGAAATGCGTCTCCTGCTGGACAGCTTCCCGGAACGTTATGCTGTGGGTGAAACCTACATGGCCACACCGCAGAAAACCGCCTCCTATTGCGGTCCAAACAAACTGCACGCGGCCTTCAGCTTCGATTTCACCTCCACAGACATGATCTATCCTTGGAACCCGCGCTGGGTGATGGAACAAATGCGCAAACGTGAAGAGAACTTCAACGCTGCCGGCATTTGGCCGACGACGGTGATGAGCAACCACGACCTGCCTCGGGCTGCCAGCCGCTATGCGCATGGGGAGAACGATTCCCAAGCATTTCTCTCGATGGCGCTCCTGCTCACTCTGCGCGGGACGCCGTTCATGTATTACGGCGAAGAAATTGGGCTGCGCGATATTCATTTACGCCGCAATGAAATCCTTGACCCTCCCGGCAAAAAATATTGGCCACTCTACAAGGGGCGAGATGTTTGCCGTTCCCCGATGCAATGGAACAACTCAGATTTTG
>JBGOZL010000414.1:0-3056 GCA_041480185.1 Anaerolineae bacterium | reverse complement strand
GCCGGGTTCCGCGCCACCAGCCTGCACAGCGACCGTTCGCAGGGTCAGCGCCAGTCGGCGTTGGCTGGTTTTAAGAGCGGACATTACCAGGTGATGGTCGCCACTGACATTGCCGCCCGCGGCCTCGACGTGGAAGGCATCTCGCACGTCATCAACTACGATATGCCCGCCACCGCTGACGATTACATCCACCGCATCGGGCGCACTGGCCGGGCTGAGCACACAGGCGACGCCTTTACTCTGGTTACTCCCGATGACAAGGACATGGTACGCTCCCTCGAAAAGATCATGGACAAGCCGCTACATCACCAAAAACTGGAGGGTTTCAATTATTCCACCCCCGCCCCCGACCGTCCGGCTTCATCCATGCGACTCCCGCGCCGCGCTCCTGCTCCCTCATTTATTCAGGGGAAACCTGCCGGGCGGCAAGCGCCGCGTTCCGCTCCCGACCGCGGCCTGGGGCATAAATTCGCAGGCGGAAGGACGAACTAATTCCCCCGATGACTTTCCCGGCGCACCGGATCCCTTAAAGGGACTCGCTGCGCCGGATCGGTTTTTCGCTGAACGGTTATTTTGTGAAAGTTTTAAGGGGTATCGGTGAACTACATTTCCTTGATGCCCCCTTTTTTTTTCGATGCCTAGGGTTTTCACCCCTGGAAACTTCTATAGAACAGGGTGCTAAAAGGGATATTGGGTCTATAATTTCCATCTCAAAGGACTGTCTTGCGAGCAATCAACCGGCAAGCCGGTTCGATCTATAACGCTGGAGAAATAACCGTGCACGTAAAATTCCCTGTAACCATCCATCTCTTCCTTTTCCGCAGCGACCAGATCCTGCTGCTCCGTCGTTTTCAGACTGGGTACATGGACGGTCACTACAGCGTCCCGGCCGGACACCTGGAGGGGGAGGAAATGGTACGTATGGCCGGAATGCGGGAAGCGCGCGAAGAAATCGGTGTTCTAATCGACCCTCAGGACATGCTCTTTGCCGGTGTGTTTCACCGACATTCGGATGATGAGCGCGTGGATTTTTTCTTTCAAGTTCAGAAATGGGAAGGGGAACCGGTCAACGCCGAACCGGGGAAGTGCGACGAATTGCGCTGGGCCGGTATCGACAACCTTCCTGAGAATACTGTTCCTTACGTCCGGCGAGCGATTGAAAATCTCCGGTCCGGGATCCTCTTTCAAGAATTTGGCTGGAAGTAACCATCCACCAGTTTCCACGGATTACCCCTCAGTTCGCGTTTCACCCCCATGCTTGGCACACATGAGTGCGGGTCAACTAAATCGAAAATCGGTTAAGGTTGTGTGGGCGTTGGGAAGTAGATGTACAGCACCTGCCCCAGGTTTTCATCCCACCGCCCGAAATGCGTGCGATCGGCCATCTCGGCCACCGCTGCCAGGGGCACAATGCTCCCCGCAGTCCCCTCCCCCGGGTAGGCGTATGTCCCGATCTGCGTCCAGTCTTCTGGCTGGGTATTGGCGGGGTTATCCGGGAATTCATCCCCCGCCGCTGGCAGTAACGACTGAATATATGCCCGATCAGGGTTCAGGCGCACCCACAGGCCCGCTTCGAATCGGAAACCCTGGTAGGCTTGATGGATGTGAGGTTTATCCAGTGCCACCTGCGCATGGTCCACCTGTGCAAAGACCAGCATCACCTTTAGATCGGGCATTATCGTGCGCAAGTCTATGTACTGGTTTGTGCTTTGACGGAATGGCCAATCCCGCGCAGCTTCATCCGGAGTGGCCAGGTCTGCCGGCCAGCTTGAAAGTGAAAGCGAGCCCGTATCCACCAGCGCCTGGGTTAGAGTAACAGAGTAGGTGCGCTTCCCAAAAATGATCGGCACACGCCAGCTCGTAATAAAGTCGTTGGTGCTGACGGTGCTGCTGCCGTCCAGGTCCAGATAGGCACGCCCCACCGAGCCCGTGTGAGGATCCTTGTAAGTCGCATCCCAGCGGACATTGGTATAGGTCAGGGTGATCGCCGCGGTACCGTAACTTGCGGGATAGTTGTAAAAGGGGTTGTAGTCTGGTACGCCACTATCATCCAGGTAGCCCGCCTCCAGGCAGGAGAGTGTATCCACCGTGGGGTTTTCCCGCCCGACAAAGTATTGCACCCCCGGAATTTGATCCCCGTATAACTTGATAACGTTGACGACCGTAATGCCTGCATCCGAAAAAGCGTACAGGCCCACTTCACCAGTAAGCGGTGCGACCGGGGTGAGGGATGAAATAAATCGCTCGTCGACATCCGCGATGGTACCAGATGCAAATCGGATCACGTCCCGCAATACCTGAATGGACTGTTCCCCGCCCGAATCAAACGTGCCCTTACTCTGGCTGCCGGTGATTGAATCGGTTTGACCCGGCCACATAAAGCTGACCTGAATGAGGCCCAGCGAGGTAAGGTCCGGGTCAGTCATAAAGTTGCTGTTCGCTGAAAAAATAGGAGGGATCACCACCACCACCCCCGCCCCTTCCGGGTAACGGGCTGTCTTCGGTGCGGCGATCATCATGGCAATATCCCCGATCCCCGCAACATTGATATGTGTGGACTGGATTTGTCCGCTAAAACTCCCCACCGGGCAATCACCTGGGCAGGATAGCGAAGTCTCACCATTATCGCAGAAGCCGTTCCCACAGGATGTTCCCGGGGTCAAGGAGACAGCGGCGGTGGAAAGCGGGCTGCATCCGGCAAGGATTGTGCCAAGCAATATTAGGGCCATCAAGATAAAGGGAAGAGAAAGCATCCGGGGGTGTTTCATGTAGTCCTCCAGGGTTCATTGTAGCACGAGCCAAAACCTTCCCCGAAGGGTCAATGAATTTCCAATGGTAAATTACCTATGAGAAAATTGGTTCGCCCACTTCCTAATCTTGACTCCACCAACCTTCCCGGGTTTTCTTTCTGTGAAAAAACCAGAATGAGGGTTGCAAGGATGAAAAAAACACGGTAATATTGAACAGCCATGCTTCGAATCCTGTTGATATTCGTTTTGCACGGCTTACAAAGTCAGCCAAGCCTGACAGGTGAATCGTACCTGCCAGGTTTTTTT
>JBGOZL010000413.1:0-3056 GCA_041480185.1 Anaerolineae bacterium | reverse complement strand
GCGCCGGCGGATGGGAGCGCGTGGGTGCGGGTTTCAGACAACGGCCCGGGAATTGCTGCCGAGCACATCCCACACCTGTTCGACCGGTTCTACCGGGTAGACAAAGCACGCACACGCGAACCTGAGGCAGGAGGCGATGGAACGTCGCCCAGCGGAAGCGGGCTGGGTCTTTCCATTGTGCAATGGATCGCACAGGTCCACGAGGGCAAGGTGGTGGTAGAAAGCACTCCGGGAACCGGAACCTGTTTCGAAGTCAGATTCAAACCGGCGTAATTAATTATATTTTTTTCTTACAGCACAGGGATTTTGCTTCGAAGGCAACATCCCTGTTTTTTTAATCATTCCTTTTTTGACGATGCGAGGAAATGATAAATAGGGCGATTTCCCAGGAACAAACCAATTAAATATTGAAATTGCTCCCTTAAGTTCATGTTCAATTCATCTTGAAGCTCTAGAATACGCATATAACTATAAAAATAATCATTAATTTCCAGAAACAAGGAGTTCGCCATGACCAGGAATCGAATCGTCTATATACTATTAGTGGTAATGCTTGCCGGTGTCGCAGCCCTGTCGGGCGCGGCTGTAGGGGGAGTGGTGGTTTACCGGACCGTAAGCCAAAACCAGCCAGCCAATGTGGTGGCATCCTCGCCCGTGCAACCGGTCATACAAGCCAGCAACGATGCGGCACAGCAGCCTCTCACCTTAAACACAACCGATATACAAACAACGATAACACAGGCTGCTAAATTGGTTGGCCCCGCGGTTGTGACGGTCAGCGGTACCATCCCAGGCCAGATGTCGCAGTTTGGCCCAACCGGTCCGCAATCAGTCAGCGGCAGCGGCGTATTCATTTCGGATCAAGGCTACATCCTGACCAATAACCATGTGATCGATGGCGTTACAGGTATAACCATCACCCTGGCGGATGGGACGACGGAAGCGGCTACCCTGGTAGGCGCCGATATTTATTCGGATATTGCTGTGTTGAAGACAACCGGGAAGATACCCGCGGTGGCAACCCTGGGTAACTCGGATGCGCTGACTCCCGGCGACACCGCCATCGCGATCGGCTCCCCGCTGGGCGACTTCAAGAATACCGTGACGGTGGGTGTGGTCAGCGCCACCGGGCGGTCGATCGACTCCGGGAACGGTTACTCGATCGATGGCCTGATCCAAACGGACGCGGCGATTAACCAAGGTAACTCAGGTGGACCATTGGTCAACCTGGCCGGGCAAGTGATCGGCATAAATTCGATGATCGTGCGCAACAGTGGGACCGGTACGGTGGCAGAGGGGCTGGGGTTTGCCATCCCGATCAATACCGCTGCGGCAGTAGCCGATCAAATCATCCAGACAGGCTACATCACCCGCCCATACATGGGCGTCAATATTCAACCCATCACCCCTGACATCGCCAATGCTTACAACCTGCCCGTGCAGTACGGAGCCTATGTAACCAGTGTGGCATCCGGCAGTCCTGCCAGCAAAGCTGGCATACGAACTGGTGACATTATCACCAGCTTTGGCGGAACGGCAATCGATGGAAGCCATTCGTTCATCAACCTCCTGTTCAGCTTCAAGCCGGGCGACCAGGTGACGGTGGTATTCAACCGGAACGGGAGCAGCCAGCAGGTGCAGTTGACGCTGACCCAAACTACCAATGGCTAGAGGCCCGATATGCTCCCAAGAGCCTTCTTGAAAACAAGTATGATTATGACAGAAGCTGCCTTTTCAGGCAGCTTTCTTAAACACTGGGATGGGGCATCGGCGGCTTGAAACAGCCTCGGTTAGGAAATCGGCTATACTTGCGGCATGCCGCGCGGCGATATCCCGATCCTATTTACCACCCGAATCATCCGCTTGTTTGCTTATGGCTTCCTCTCGGTCGTCCTGGCTTTTTATCTTATCGAAGTCGGTCTAGACGAACGTGCCGTGGGTCTATTGTTCACATTAACCCTGGCGGGTGATGCAGGAATTTCGCTATGGCTGACCACTTCCGCTGATCGGCTGGGTCGCCGCTGGATGCTGATCCTGGGAGCCGTGTTGATGGTGATGGCTGGAGTGGTTTTTTTACTCACCCGCAACCCGCTCCTGCTGACCGCGGCAGCCATCATCGGAGTAATCAGCCCGAGCGGCAACGAGATCGGCCCGTTCCTGTCCATCGAGCAGGCTGCCCTGACCCAACTCATCCCGGACCAGCGCCGCACGCATACTTTCGCATGGTACAACCTGGCAGGCTCCTTCGCAACCGCAACGGGTGCCCTGGCTGGAGGGTGGCTGGCAAAAATCCTGCAGTCCAGCGGTTGGAGCGCCCTGGCTTCTTACCGTACAATCCTGACCGGTTATGCCGTGGCAGGGGGGCTGCTCATGCTGCTGTTTTCAATCCTATCCCCGGCAGTCGAAGCGGCGCGTGAGCTGAAACCCATCCACCGCACGCTTGGCCTGCACCAATCGCGGGGGGTGGTGGCCAAGCTCTCAGCCCTGTTCGCGGTGGACGCCTTCGCCGGCGGGTTGGTCATCCAAAGCCTGATGGCCTACTGGTTCCGCGTCCGCTTTGGGGTGGACGAGGGCGTGCTGGGCAGCATATTCTTTGGGGCAAACATTTTGGCGGGGATATCCGCCCTGCTGGCAGCACGGATCGCAGCAAAATTCGGTCTCATCAATACGATGGTTGCCACCCACATCCCGTCCAGCATTTTCCTGATTCTGGTGCCATTGATGCCCAACCTGCCACTGGCAATTGCGGTCCTGCTAGCGCGCTTCTCAATCTCGCAGATGGACGTGCCAACGCGGCAATCCTATACGATGGCTGTGGTGGCACCGGATGAAAGATCAGCCGCTTCGGGCGTGACGACCATCGCCCGGTCAGTGGGCGCGGCGTTATCCCCGTCGCTGAGCGGACTGCTGCTCTCCATCCCAAGCCTGATCAGCATCCCGTTTTACCTGTGTGGAGGGTTGAAGATCGTTTATGACCTAGTATTGTACCGAAACTTCAAAGCGCTCAAACCGCCGGAAGAAACACGACCCGGATAAGCTATCCATAAAATTTATTG
>JBGOZL010000412.1:0-3061 GCA_041480185.1 Anaerolineae bacterium | reverse complement strand
CTGGGCTGGTTCTTAGGTTTTATCGTCGGGCGGATCGCAGCAGCCTCCGGGAATCCTTTCAACCCGGCCATCAGCCTGAATGCCATCCTGCTGGCAACGCTATTTTCTGCGGCAGTTGGCCTGTTCTTCGGAATATACCCGGCCAACCGGGCTGCCAACTTGGAACCGGTGGAAGCGCTGCGCTATGAATAAGCCGACTCTGGCTGGAAGATAACTGTAAAATCAGCTCCGGCATCTCAACGATGCCGGAGTTTGTTTAAGGAGGCTGCCATGACTGTTCAAATGATCCAATATATTTCTAGTAATTAGGTTGGGACAATCACAGTTGCGCGGAGTCCATCTGCCCAACCGTGATTAAATCGCTTTTCGTCACAAGCATCCAGAGAACCACCGTTCATCCTTTCCAAGCAAGTATAATGGTCACTTGTGTGCCCGAATTCAGCCTGGGGACCTGATAAAAGCGGGCATGAATTTGCAACACGGAATATCAACCCGGTTCAAGGAGACTTTCATGGAAGAAAAGATCAAGCAATTAAGAGACAGAATGGCAGAAATTATGGACCTGACATATGTGGGCGCCCTGCTGGGCTGGGACCAGCAAACCTACATGCCGCCCGGCGGCGCTGAAGGGCGCGGCAACCAATTGGCCCTGGTAGGACGCCTAATACACGAACGTTCCACTTCCCCCGAACTGGGCAAATTGCTGGACGAGCTTAAACCCTATGCAACCAGCCTGGACCCGGATTCGGACGATGCTAGACTTGTCAAAGTAACCATACGCAATTACGAGAAATCTGTCCGGGTGCCAACCCAACATGTGGTCGATTTTGCGCTAGCAAGAGCCCTCGGTCAACAAGCTTGGGTGGAAGCCCGATCCAGATCTGATTTTTCCATCTTTCGACCGCACCTTGAGAAGATCGTAACCCTGCGCCAGGAATACGCAGCGTTCTTCCCGAATTTCGAGCATCCCTACGATGCCCTGCTGGACGATTTCGAACCCAACATGAAGACGGCGGATGTGAAGGCTATCTTCGACGGGCTGCGTCCAAAGCAGGTGGAACTCATCAAGGCCATCAGCGGAAAGCCGCAGGTGGACGATTCCTTCCTGCACCAGCCATTCGATGAGAAAAAGCAGTGGGATTTCGGTGTTGAAGTGATCACCAAGTTCGGCTACGATTGGAACAACGGACGAGAAGACAAAGCCGCTCATCCATTCACAACCGAGTTTGGGCTCAAAGATGTACGCATCACCACGCGGGTGGCACCGGACTTCCTCAATTCGATGATTTTTGGAACCATGCACGAGTGCGGTCACGCTTTATATGGGCAGGGGGCTGCCCCTGAACTCGATCGGACCGGACTGGAAGGCGGAGCCTCCTTGGCAATACACGAAAGCCAGAGCCGCATGTGGGAAAACCTGGTTGGACGCTCGCTGCCATTCTGGCATCACTTCTACCCGCGCCTGCAGGAGGTCTTCCCACAATTGGCGGGTGTACCGCTTGATAAATTTTACAAAGGAATCAACAAAGTCCAGCCATCGTTCATCCGGGTGGAAGCGGACGAGGCCACCTACAATCTGCACATCATGCTACGGCTTGAAATGGAAATCGCCATGCTGGAAGGCAAGGTGGCGGTCAAAGACGTGCCTGAGCTTTGGAATTCCAAGATGAAGGAATACCTGGGAGTGACCCCGCCCAACGATGCCAAGGGAGTGCTGCAAGACATCCACTGGTCGGACGGCTCTATTGGCTATTTCTCCACGTACGCCCTTGGGAACCTCATCTCGGTCCAGTTGTGGGAGAAAATGATCCAGGACCATCCCGATCTGGTGGAACAGATCCGACAGGGCAAATTCGAGACCCTGCTGGGCTGGCTGCGTGAAAATGTCCACCGGCATGGAGGCAAATTCGAACCGCAGGAACTGGTCCAGAAAGTCACCGGTTCCAAGATCGACCCGGCACCCTATGTGCGCTATCTCACCGAAAAATACAGCGAAATTTATAACTTGTAGAAGGGCAGAGACGCTCCAAACGGAGCGTCTCTTGTTTACGGGTATAATTTCGACATGCATCGCTGCTTTTTTTTGATCTGCATCCTGCTGGTTTTTCTGACCGCCTGTGGACAAACGACAGCAAAACCATCCCTGGTGCCGACCCTGACCTCGCTCCCGTCAGTCACGATCCAGCCCACGGTGAAGCCCAGCGAAACTACAACAAGTTCCCCAACTAAGGAAAATACTCCCACTTCCCCCGACACCCCCACGCTCGAGCCGACCCTTACCGAAACCGTGGCTCCGATCGCAACCATCACACTACCACCCACTCTGACAGCCACCAGCCTGCCGCAACCGGAGGTTGGCTCGGCGGCGATCCAATTCTACGGCCCGGGTCCGCTTTCAAAAGCCGTCTCGCCAATGGTGGTTTATGGGTATGCCATCCCGGGTTACTCTGCCCGGGGGCGGGTATTCCTTTTTGGGGAAGACGGACGCTTACTTGCGTCCAAACTTTTACAACTGAATACCGCCTTCACCTGGGCATATTTTTATGGGACATTAACCTTCGAGGTCAAGGGAGCGGGGGAGTTGGGGAGGTTGACGATGACCACCCAGGACGAGTACGGGCGATTCACTGCTGAGAATTCGGTCCATCTTATATTACTTCCGGAGGGGATTTCGATCATCAATGCACCTGGGAATTTGAAGGAGCGCTGCGTGATCGAGAAGCCGGTGGCAGGGCGCTGGATATCGGGCGGATCGGTGACCATTGCGGGTAAAATGCGTCCATATAACAGCCTGCCCCTGGAAGTTGAATTGATCGGGCGGGACGGCAAGGTGATCGCTTCGCAAGGGACCACCATTTCTCCTTCCGCAGACGACAGCTATGTTTCCTTCCAGGTGGACCTGCCCTATTCAGTGCCGTATGGAACCTGGGCGCTGATGACTGTCAGCCAGCCTGACGACCGGATTGCAGGTACGATGTACCTGTACAGCCGGGAAATTTACCTCTATCCTTGACTTGCCTTCCTGTGGGTGATACAATAGCCGCTCGTTCGACCCGTCGCG
>JBGOZL010000411.1:0-3061 GCA_041480185.1 Anaerolineae bacterium | reverse complement strand
TGAGCAGTTTGCCCGTTTTACCTGTGGGCGAAGTAGCCAACGAAAATTTCCTCCGCTACATAAACCCGGAAGCGGACACGCTCCTGGAGCAATTTGCCAAAACATCGGACCTGGCTCAACAGAAGCTAATCATAAATCAAATTGAGATGATCTTTGTCAACAACGCTCCTGCTTTGCCGCTCTTCCCAGGACCGGACTGGTACGAGTACAATACAACCCGTTTCACTGGTTTCCCGAGCGCGGATGATCCATATGCTCCTGGTGTCCCTTATGGGAATTCACCTTATAACACACCATTGATCATCCTGACTACTCTAAAACCCAAATAGATCTTCTTTACAGCCAGGGTTGGTTTGCTTCCCCAAACCAACCCTGGTACTTCTTGTAATAAAATCTCCCCTGGAGATATAGAAACCATGAAATATTTATTGCGACAGGTCAGCCTCTATCTTCTAGCGGCCTGGGCTTCATTAACGCTAAACTTTATTCTCCCGCGAGCCATGCCTGGGGATCCGGTCACGGCGCTGGTTGCACGCATGCGCGGTCGAATCAGACCGGAGGAAATTGAGGCGATTAAAGCTGCCTATGGCTTCACGAACGCTCCCCTCCTGCAACAATACTTTCAGTATCTTTCACACGCATTGCGTGGAGATTTTGGCATCTCCATTTCCTCTTATCCGGCAAAAGTATCTTCTGTTATTTCCACTTGCTTTCTGTGGACAATCTTGCTTGGCGTTGTGACTCTATCTATTAGTTTCGTATTAGGTACCATCCTGGGTGTGTTCATTGCCTGGCGACGCAATGGCTTTCTGGACTCAACTCTGCCAGGCCTGAGTGGTTTTGTTGGGTCGTTCCCCTATTTCTGGCTGGCAATGGTAGCGCTCTTTTTCATGGGATTTGAATTGGACTGGTTCCCCATGTCCCACGCATATTCTGATTACCTATCCCCCGGTTTTACCTGGGCATATATCGGCAGCGTGCTATATCACATGGTTTTACCAGCCGGAACAATCATCCTGGTTTCAGTCGGCGGATGGATGATGGGTATGCGTTGCACCATGATCAGTGTGCTGAACGAGGATTACATTATCATGGCTGAGGCAAAGGGGCTTTCCCAACGCACCGTGATGTTCAAGTATGCCATGCGCAATGCGATCCTGCCAAATATCACCCAGTTTGGAATGTCCATTGGCTTTGTGGTTGCCGGTCAACTCCTGACCGAGATGGTCTTTTCCTATCCAGGGTTGGGCTTTTACCTGGTGCGGTCTGTCACCACGCAAGATTATCCTCTCATGCAAGCGTTATTCCTGATGATTACATTGGCAGTGCTGGCAGCGAACTTCCTCGTGGATATTTTATATGTTCGACTTGACCCGCGCGTTCGAGTAAGCTGAACAAGGTCAGAGAGTATTTTATGGGCTCAAAATCAAAAAATTACCCACCTACCTTAAAAAATGAGGCTCCTCAACCAGACTCGTTGAAGAAACCAATCTCCACCCAATTGGAGTTCCTTCAGCGCCTGGTAACACAGCCCAAGGCGATTATTGGACTGGTAATTTTGGCAGTCTTTATCTTGATGGCCATATTCGCCCCGCTCATTGCCCCCGGTAATCCAAGCAGGTTCGTCGATCGTCCACATCAACATCCCTCCGCTGAGCACTGGCTGGGGACAACCGGACAAGGTCAGGATGTGTTCGTACAAGTCGTATGGGGTTCACGCATTTCTCTTTTTATCGGATTTTCAGTCGGTATATTGACCACGCTGATTGGCTTGATCATTGGAATGATTGCAGGTTACTTACCGGGGGTGATCGATGGATTGCTGAATATGTTCACGAATGTCTTTCTTCTCATTCCAGGCCTGCCTTTGCTAATTACATTGGCGTCTTTCCTGCCTCCAGGCATCATCACCGTGATCTTGGTGCTCACCGCCACCGGCTGGGCTTGGTCTGCGCGCGTTTTCCGCTCCCAGACCCTCTGTCTGCGCGAAAAAGACTTTGTCTCAGCATCTGTGGTGAGTGGTGAAAACATAAACCGCATCGTGTTTTCAGAAATACTCCCGAACATGCTCTCGCTAGTGGTATCTTCACTCTTCGGGGCGGTTGCTTATGCCATTGCATCGGATGCCGGCCTGGCTTTCCTGGGATTTGAGAACGTGAATAACGTCTCCTGGGGCACAATGTTGTACTGGGCTTCGAACAATTCTGCATTGTTACAAGAGGCCTGGTGGACCTTCCTGCCGCCCGGCCTTTGCATTGCCCTGGTCTCATTTGCCACCACAATGCTCATCTATGCCATGGATGAAATCACCAATCCCCGCCTCAGAAGCGAGAAAGAGATTTCCAGTGTCTTTAAAAAATTCCACATCGGTGCAAAACGATCAACTCCCGTCGTTAAAGAACCCATCACCTGACAGTCCTCTCCTGGATGTCCGAGGCTTGCGAGTTGTCTATTTGACCGTGCGCGGGCCAGTCAAGGCAGTGGATGGTGTTTCCTTCTCGATCAAGCCTGGTGATGTTGTTGGTCTGGCTGGTGAATCCGGCAGTGGAAAGTCAACTATTGCCCACGCCATATTGCGCATCCTGCATCCTCCGGCACTCATCACAAGTGGAAAAGCCCTTTTTGCCGGCCGCGATATTCTGGAGATGAACGACGCTGAATTAGAACAGTTCCGATGGAGCAATATTTCTATTGTTTTCCAAAGCGCCATGAACGCTCTTAATCCCGTCATGCGCATCCGTGAGCAACTCATGGATGTGATGCTGCAGCATGGCCTCTCGAAAACAGAAGCGACCGAACGAGCCATAAATCTGTTCGATATGGTAGGGATAGAGCCGCAGCGTCTGGATGCTTATCCCCACCAACTCTCAGGGGGAATGCGCCAACGAGTAGTGATCGCCATTGCCCTGGCATTGAACCCCCCCATGCTGATCATGGATGAACCAACCACGGCCCTAGATGTGGTCGTGCAAAAAGATATACTTCAACAAATCGCCACCCTGAAAGAGAAATTGGGATTTTCAATCCTGTTCATCACCCACGATCTGTCCCTCCTGGTGGA
>JBGOZL010000410.1:0-3067 GCA_041480185.1 Anaerolineae bacterium | reverse complement strand
CTCGATAATTACAGTAGCCATGGAGAGTCCGGAGATAATGCGATTACGGGGAGGAAAATTAGAGGCATCTGGTGGTGTGCCCATTGCATAATCACTTAGGATCGCACCGTTTGCCATTATCATCCCAGCAAGCTGGGTATGTTCAGGTGGGTAGATACGGTCTACGCCACAGCCTAGTACGGCAATCGTTCGTCCACCAGCTTTGAGCGCAGACTGGTGTGCAATCGCGTCGACGCCCCGCGCCAGTCCGGATACAACTGTCACACCATTGGCAGCCAGGAAAGAGCCAACATCTTCGGCCACTTGCCGTCCATATGTGCTGATCCGCCTCGTTCCGACCACGGCGACGGCCCAGGTGTCTTCAGGTATTAATGACCCCCGTAAATATAGTACCGGTGGTGGTTGATCAATTTCTTTCAATCGTGGCGGATAAAGGACATCGTCCCAAGTTATGATCTCAATGCCCTGTTTATTAACCCGTTCGAGGTAGTTGTCCAGATCTACGCCGGAACGAACCTGAATCACACGCTCGGCAAGTTTAGAACTGAGGCCGGCAGCTTGAAGCGCATCTGATGGAGCTTGCCATGCAATTGCCAGGTCACCAAAATGATCGCGCAAACCTTGCAAGCGTACAGCCCCAATACCTTTAACTAAATTGAAACCAACCCAGTAACGCTTTTCGTTCACGGTACCCTGTATATCTTGATTAATAACTTGCTTGAAGGTTATAAATCACTTCACATAATCACGAATTATTTCTAGCGTCACGCCAGACATTAATTATCAGCCAAGCCGGGAAGCAAACGAACTATAATTTTTTTTGCCTCCAGGTCAACGTTCAAAACCACCTCTGGGATCGCCGGCAATAAGAGTTCGCGCCTATTTGGGGTTTTTACAACATAAACATCGTTCGCACCAGTTTCCAGGATCTCTGTTAGGGTACCGAGAATGTTTTCTGCCTCGTCCGTTACCGTAAGATCGAGGAGTTCGTGAAAGTAATACCTACCTTCGGGTAATTCCGGCGTCTCCGAGGCGATAATAGAAAGAATCTGATTTCGATAACGGCCTGCCTGCTCAGGAGAAGAAACTCCCTCAAAGCCCAAAAGTAAACCTTCATTATGCTGACGGCGCCGAGCAATAGTCAGCTTCAAGTGCTTTTCACCAAGGAATATGGCTTTCTTCGGGACTAAACGTTCCGGAAAATCAGTATAAATTTCCACCACGACATCCCCATGCACACCATGGGGACGGCGCACTTTTCCAACAACCAAGAATGCAAGCCCGCCAGCAGTTGGCGGGCCTGCCGGTCGTTCTTTGGCACCATACATACGGTCAGGGTTCTACCACATCAAGCGTGACTTGGTTTCCTTCACGCTCTGCTGCGACTCGCAGCAATGTGCGGATTGCATTGGCTACCCTTCCACCTTTTCCAATGACACGACCCATGTCGTCTTTGGCGACACTCAATTCAAGCGTTACCCGGTTGCCATGACGGATCTCATCGACAGCAACTTCATCGGGGTGATCTACTAGTGATTTAGCGATATATTCCGTAAGAGCTTTCATAGTATCTCATAATTGAATGTGATAGCGACCTACCTGCCGTCACACATCCAGGGATTTGCATTCGCTATCAAACCAGAAATTGTTGTCAAGATCATCTACCAGTTTTGCTGGAGGAGATGCGACCCGCACGGGCTGATTCAGCTTCAGCAAGCAAAGTCTCCACAGACTCTCCAGCCTTAAACCGTTCAAAGCGTTCCGCTGTGCCAGCTGTTTTGAACAATTGTGCGACTGACTCGGTCGGCTTGGCTCCTTTGCTCATCCACTCGTAGATCCGATCTTCTTTAATACTTAAAGTAGCTGGTTCAGTACGTGGATTGTAGAAACCGACGATTTCCAGAAAACGACCGTCACGCGGGCTTTCTTTGTCCGCAATGATCAGACGGTATGAAGGTTGACCTTTTTGACCTGTACGACGAAGACGAATTCGAACCATCAGAAATATCTCCTTGAAATACAATTTTCAGATTTTTAGCTCCAGCAGGCTTCACAAAGGGGTGCAGAAAGGAGTGCCCCGTGGAGTGCTGAAATCATCATATTGACAAGGCAGGGTTTGTGAATAGCCCTAAAGTATCCTGCCACTGGTGACGACTAACGCCACCCCTACATTTTACCTCATCCGAACAGACGCGACAGCCCGCGTCCACCGGTTTTTTGAAGCATTTTAAACATTTTTTGCATTTCTCGGAACTGTTTCACCAGCCGGTTCACGTCCTGGACATCAAGTCCGCACCCCCGGGCAATTCGTCTGCGGCGACTCGCATTCAATACATCTGGGTTTCTGCGCTCCAGAGACGTCATTGAGTTGATGATCGCCTCTGTTCGGTTCGTTGAACGGTCCATTTCTTCGGGGGAGATATTTCGTGCAGATCGACCCAACTCTCCCGGCAGCATATCCATCATTTGGCTCATCGGTCCCATCTTTTTTGACGAGCGCAACATTTCGACCAGATCTTCAAGGGTTAATTCGCCGTTGGTAAGACGTTCCGTTTGCCTTTGTGCTTGCTTTTCGTCGAAGACCGTTTCAGCTTTTTCAATTAAACCCAGTATGTCTCCCATACCCAGGATGCGTGAAGCCAAGCGTTCCGGCTGGAAGGCTTCCAACGCGTCCAGTTTTTCCCCAGTTCCGATATACTTTATTGGAATACCTGTCACTGACCGGATGGAAATGGCTGCCCCACCGCGCGAGTCACCATCCATTTTTGTCATGATGATTCCAGTCAAAGGGAGGGCATCCCGGAAGCCTTCGGCAATATGCAGAGCTTCCTGGCCGATCATCGCATCCACCACGAGCAGAATTTCAGATGGTGGCACATTTTGGACTAAGGCGCGGAGTTCATCCATCAAATCAGCATATAGATGTAATAAAGATTGTGGCGAAGTTGGTGACCAAAGCAACGGTGCGGCTAATCAGGTTCTTTGATAAAGAGTTTGAGGGTTTTAAGAAAAACCGTTTTCAAAAAAGAAATGAAAAATATCGGAGGAGGTTCGCTGACTGGCTTGG
>JBGOZL010000409.1:0-3081 GCA_041480185.1 Anaerolineae bacterium | reverse complement strand
GACACCAACCGAGTCACGCTCCTGTTCCCGAACGCAAAAGCAAAGACCCTGCCGCTGATGAGCAAATCAGAAGTGGCAGATACCATCATCACACATTTAGGGGAACTCCTGGAGAATAGATGACAAAGGTTTTGGTGATTTCTGACGTGCATGCCAACGCAATCGCGCTGGAAGCCGTGTTAAAAGATGCGGGGCAAGTTGACGAAACCTGGTGCCTGGGCGATATTGCTGGTTACGGTTCGCAACCCAATGAGTGCATCGACCGCATCCGGCTCCTACCAAATTTAGTCTGCATCATGGGGAACCATGATTATGCTGCCATCGGGAATATGGCGCTGGAGACTTTTAATGCGGATGCAAGGAAAGCCCTGCTCTGGCAGCGCAAGATATTCAGCGAGAAAAGCCGGAGTTTCCTGAGTTCGCTACCTGATGAGTTGGTTGTGCGTGGTGAGGTATCCCTAGCACATGGCAGCCCGCGTGATCCGATTTGGGAATACGTGATGAACACGCTAGTGGCACGAATCAACCTTTCCTCCTTTGATACACCGTGGTGCTTCGTGGGACACTCGCACTTCCAGGCCGTATTCCAGTACCATGCCAAAGCCGATGACATGTCCATTTTGGTACCGCGGCCAAGCGAAGTCTATGAACTCAAGGAACGTGCCATCATCAACCCAGGGTCGGTGGGGCAACCGCGTGACCGCGACCCGCGGGCTGCGTACGCCATTTTCTCCCCCGATGCGCACACCTGGGAACCCCGCCGCGTGGAATACGATATCCCTGCGGTTCAGAAGATGATCCTGGATGCGGATCTGCCGCCCCGGCATGCAGAACGCCTAGCCGGGGGTTGGTAAATGGGTTATAAAAAGTTTCTATCAAGGCACCAGCATTAATCTGTGCGGGTGCCTTTTCTATTTAAGAATAAGGAACATTCAAAGCCAGTCAGTCGTCTATGAGGAAACCACAAACGCCAAGCTACCTGAAGGAGGAGAAACCCATGAATAAGAAAATCGCAATCGCATTTATCGCCCTGACCCTGGTTTTGGCTGCATGCGGTACGAAAACCGCAGCAACACCGAGCGTGGTCGCCCAGGGGGTGGGCGGCGGTCCATCCAATGAATTCGCTCCCGTGCCAACCGCAGCTCCGGCGTACTCGGATTCCTACAAAGGGCCCGGAGATTTGAGCGCCAGCACTTCAGCATTGCAGAACCGGTTGGTGATCATGAACGCCGACCTGACCATCGTCATATCCGACCCGCAGGCAAAGGTGGATGCGATCAGCCAGATGGCAACCACCCTGGGCGGCTTCGTCATCTCCTTGAATATGTACCAGACCACTGCACAAGATGGGCAGTCTGTCCCTGCCGGGACCATCTCTATCCGTATCCCGGCGGATAAATTGGACGATGCCTTGAGCCAGATTAAATCCGATGCAGTTGAAGTGCGCAGCGATACGCGCAATAGCCAGGATATAACTGCGTCCTATGTGGACCTGCAAAGTCAATTGACCAACCTTGAGCTGGCAGAGACGGATCTGCAAGCGATCATGGATGAAGCTAAGAACAACCCCAACAGCAGCACCACCTCAAAGACACAGGATGTGCTGGACGTATATAACCAAATCGTCTCCGTGCGCGGGCAGATCGAATCGATCAAAGGTCAGATGCAATATTACGAGCAGGCTTCCTCCTACTCGCTCATCAATGTGACCCTGATCGCTGAAGAGACCATCAAACCGATCGAGATCGGCACCTGGAAACCTCAAGGTGTGGCCCGGGATGCGATCCAATCATTGATCACTTTCTGGCAAGGTTTCGTGAACTTCCTGATCAATTTGGTCCTGCTCGTAATCCCCATCCTGATCACCATCCTTGGACCTATCGCACTGGTGATCTGGGGCATCATCGCCCTGATCAAGCGGCAAAAGAGGAAAAAGGCACAGGTTGTCAAGCAATAAACAACCTCTCAGATCTTGGAACCCCCTCTCCGTTTTGGAGAGGGGGTATAATTTTATCCATGGAGAAATTCGTCCTTGAGGCCCGGCAGCTTTTTGGAATCCATCTGACCGGGCGACAGGTAGTGGCGCTGATGACTTTCGAGCGCGAACTCCTGGCATGGAACAAGAAATATAACCTGACCGCAATCCGGGACACAGAGGGAATCCGCACCAAGCACTTCCTGGACTCATTTTCCTGTGTGATAGCGTGGAAGGAAAACCCGCCGCGGCGACTGGTTGATATCGGCACCGGCGCTGGTTTTCCGGGAATCCCGCTTAAAATATTGTACCCGTCCATGCGGGTGACGTTGGTAGAATCTGTTGGAAAGAAAGCCAATTTTTGCAGACACGTGGTGGAAGCCTTGAAGCTGGAGGCTATCGAGGTGATAACGGCCCGTGCCGAAGACGTGGGACAATTGTCTGATACACGTGAATCCTTTGACTGGGCCGTGGCACGCTCCGTGGCGACCTTGCCGGTTCTTTCCGAATATCTTCTCCCTCTGGTGCAGGTAGGCGGGGCGATGCTGGCGCAAAAAGGTCAAAGCGGACCAGAAGAAACCCACCGATCCGAGAAGGCGTTTAAAATCCTTGGGGGGTGCACACGCCAATTAATCCCGGTCACATTACCGGGCGTGGCCGATGAGAGGTTCTTGGTGATTGTGGATAAGGTGGCTGCGACTCCCCCACAGTACCCGCGCAAGCCGGGTATCCCGGCGAAAAAACCGTTGTAACCTCGCCATATCCCTCACCAAACGGGGAGGGAATGCAAGCTCCATTCAACCACCCTTTCAAAAAACTAATAAACCCCCATGAATTAATAACCCTTTGAGGACGGTCCCTTCAGCCAGTCATAGAAATATGAACAGACATTCCGCCTGCTCGTATTTTTTTTATAGAATTCAGGTCAGTCTCGGTGTGGATGTCTTCAGGCCGCGCTCGTACCACCAGTCTTCGGTGTGAAGGTAACCAAGCAGGGCTTGCGAAGCCACCCAGCGAAATGGTTCGGGCGGCCAGGCGACAGGTTTGCGCTCCACGAACCAGACCGAGGTCAGGTCGGTCTTGCGTTCGAGCAATAAATCGGCCAG
>JBGOZL010000408.1:0-3093 GCA_041480185.1 Anaerolineae bacterium | reverse complement strand
CCTGATCGTGGGTGGAAAAGATAAATTGCGCCAGCGCCCGGTCCTTTCCCTGATGCAGTGCTCCGCGCCTCCGCTGGGACACGACGGCGGCAGCGTGGATGCCGCCCTAGTGGCAGCCGAATATGGCCTTCCCACCGGGTTCATGACCATGGCAGCCAACCTGACCACCGGTCCGGCCACGCTGGCAGGCAACCTGGCGGTGGGCAACGCCGAGGTAATTTCCGGGACAGCACTGCTCCAATTGGCCTACCCGGGAGCGCCTGTCTTCTATGCCGCTGCACAGACAGCTGCTGATTTGCGAACAGGCGGTTACACGGGCGGGGGCCCGGAGGATTTCCTATACGGCGCGGCGACGAATGTGCTCTCTGATTTTTATAACATCCCGCTCTCGATGGGGTCGTTCGCCACGGGAGCGAAAGAGCCGAACTGGCAGGCAGGGATCGAAAACAGCCTTTCCACATTCATGGCGAGCATTGTCATGTCGGATATGCTTTTGGGTGTCGGATTCCTGCATGGCAGCCGGATCTGGTCCTTTACCGAGATGATGATGGACTGCGAGATCTTCTCGATCATCCGCAAGACGATGCAGGGCATTGTTGTGGACGATGAGACCCTGGCGCTCGATACGATCGCGGCGGTTGGCCCGGGCGGGAATTTTCTATCCCAGAAGCACACGCTTAAACACATGCGTAACCTATTCCTGCCGCAATTCATGGACCGGCGTCCGTTCAATGAGTGGGAAGCGAAGAAGGACGATGCACGTGACTGGGCACTAGCGAAGGCGCGCAGCACGCTAGAGGCACACCAGCCCGACCCACTGGACGAAAAAATCTCCGCTGAAATGGGGAAGATCATTTCAGTGATGGAGAAAAAATGACTGCTGTGCAGCCGAAACTCGAACTCCTGACGTATGACCTGATTGCCCGTATCTTGGATGAAGCTTTCCAGTTGATGCAAAAGCCGGGGATAAAGGTTCAATCCCCTGCAGCCCGTGATTTGCTGATTAAAGCCGGTGCCACCGCCGAGGGGGAGGTTGTAAACATACCGGAAAAAATTGTCCGCAAGGCATTGGACACCGTCCCCGCAGAATTCCACCTCTTCGACCGGAGTGGGAACCCCGGGGTTCATTATGGCGGTGATTCGGTTCAATTTGACCCGGGTTCATCCGGCGTACACATCCTTGACCCGGTCACGCTGGAGCACAAACCTTCTTTTACTCCGGACCTGGTGCGGTTGGTTAAAGTAGCTGAGATGCTCCCACAATACGCCGCACAGTCCACGGCTGTCGTGTGCAATGAGGTTCCCAAAGAGATTGGCGACCTGTACCGGCTATATATTGTGCTACTGTTTTCACAGAAGCCAATTGTCACCGGCTCATTTTCCCTGCAAACCCTCGGCTCAATGATCGACATGCTGGCAATATTCTCCGGCAGCCGCCAAGCACTGGCTGATAAACCACAGGCAGTCTTCGATGTTTGTCCATCGCCACCGCTTATCTGGAGTGAATTCGGCGCAGGAAATTTAATTGAATTGGCACGGGAACGCGTTCCGGCTGAACTAATTTCAATGCCTCTAGCTGGAGCAGCTGCACCAGTCACCCTGCTGGGTTCGGTGGTCCAACACGCAGCCGAGAGCTTGAGTGGGATTGCCATCCACCAGCTAGCCAATCCTGGAGCTCCCATTGTCTGGGGGGGTGCGCCAGCAATTTTTGATATGCGCCGCGGAACCACACCCATGGGCGCAATAGAAACCGCCATGATCGATGCGGCCTATGCCCAGGTAGGCAAGTCGCTCAACCTGCCAACCCATGCATACCTCGGCGCTTCCGATGCCAAAATTGTGGATGCCCAGGCGGGGATGGAAAGCGGTATTTCAGCCATGGTGGGCGCTCTGGCTGGCATCAACATGATTTCCGGGGCGGGTATGCTCGATTTCCTGGCCTGCCAAAGCCCTGAGAAATTGGTAGTGGACGCAGAAGGGATCGCCATGGCTCAACGTTTATTAGCCGGAATCGAGGTCCGCACCGAAACATTGGCGACAGCCATGTTCGAAGGGATCAATTTCAAAGGTGATTTCCTTAAACAAAAAACCACGCGGGATTTGTTCCCGAAGGAGCAAAACCTGCCTTCAGCCGTGATTGACCGGGATTCAAATCGCGGCTGGCAGGCGTCTGGGAGTCTGGATACTTTTACTCGTGCCAAAATTCGGACTCATGAACTGCTTGCTGACTATCAACGTCCGGATTATCCTCGTGATATGGAACAAAAAATCCGGTCTATGGTGGAGATACTGGCTCGTAAAGCAGGCATGGACGCTCTACCCCGATTGGAATAATTATCATGCGTCATCAGAACGAATGACAGTTGTGCTGATGACGCATTTTTGCTACTATAAGCATGTAGGTCGTCCCATTTCTATCCAAGGAGGAAGGAATGCAAAAAAGATCTGGCTTATATACTCTTTTCGCCACTCTGATGGTGGCTAGCTTGCTGTTGAGCGGCTGTGGGGGGAATGCAAAAATTCCCGTCGCGCCTGCAAATACACCTCAGGTGCCAGCGACAACCGTTCCTGAGAAAAAAGTCGCAACGCTGATTTTTACCCAGGAATTTGACAACCTTGCCCCGCTTTACAGCAGCATGTGGTTCGTCTGGACGACCTGGCAAATGTTCGATCACTGGGCTTGGGAGTTTGATTCGAACAACGAACCTTTCCCGGTCCTTGCAACAGAAATTCCCAGCACTGAAAATGGCGGGGTCAGCGCAGATGGAACGGTCATCACCATGCACCTGCGGGATGATCTCAAATGGTCGGATAATGTCCCGATGACTGCCGATGATTTCATCTTTACATGGGAAATGGCGGTCAGCCCTCAAAACACAGTAGCTACCACTTACCCATATGACATGATATCAAGCGTGGAGGCACCCGATCCACAGACAGTGGTGGTCACTTTCTCCGAACCATTTGCGCCCTGGTTGGCGAACCTCTGGCATGGTATCCTACCTGCGCATATCCTGAACCCGATTTACCAGGCTGATGGAACCATAGACAACGCGGAATGGTTAAAGAAACCGACCGTCGGCTGCGGCCCCT
>JBGOZL010000407.1:0-3120 GCA_041480185.1 Anaerolineae bacterium | reverse complement strand
GCTCTCGGCGCTCCCCTATGTACTTGATCTTCAGGCGCAGGACCTTCTGACTGGGTCGTTCGCCATCGGCAACTTCAAAGTTTTCCAGATACCCTTCTTCTTTCAAAATCTTGGCAATTTCCACCTTGACCTTTGAAAGCGGCATAGCTGTCAGGGCCTGACCACTCATCACGGCATTGCGGATGCGGGTCAACATATCTGCGATAGGATCAGTCATGCTCATTTCTTACCTCCACCCGGCTACCATGACGACTTCATGACGCCAGGGATTTTCCCTTCCAGCGCGTACTCTCGAAAACAAATCCGGCACAGGCCAAAACGCCGAATATAACCGCGCGGGCGTCCGCAACGCGAGCAGCGATGGCGGACTTGATTGGAATATTTACGACGCATTTCTCGATATTTCATACAAGTGCTTGCCATAGTTATGCTTCCTTCTTGAACGGCATGCCCAGCATTTGCAACATCAGCCGCGCATGATCGTCAGATTTGGCTGTGGTCACAATTGTGACCTCCATGCCTCTAACCTTATCAATCTTATCGTATTCAATCTCAGGGAAGATTAACTGGTCACGCAAACCAAGCGTATAGTTCCCGCGTCCATCGAATGCCTCCGGAGAAACACCACGGAAGTCGCGCACGCGCGGTAGGGCGGTATTAATCAATCGGTCCAGGAAAGCCCACATTTTGGCACCCCGCAAGGTCACCTTTGTGCCGATGACCCGCCCTTCGCGTAATTTAAAGTTAGCGATGCTTTTGCGAGCCTTGGTCATGACTGGTTTTTGTCCGGTTATAGTTGTCATATCGCCCATCGCCGCTTCAAGCATTTTCGGATTATCCATTGCTTCTCCGCCCAGACCGATATTGACCACGATCTTTTCGATATGCGGCACCTGCATGACATTCTTATATAAAAATGCTTTGCGGAGGGCAGCAACAACTTCTTTCTGGTATTTTTCCTGCGTTCTATTCATAAATCAATGCTCCACCGGCGGCTAGTCGATCAACGCCTGGCAATTTTTGCAGACGCGGTGTGCGCCGTCATCGTCGCGTTGGATACTTACACGGCTCGGTTCATTGCACTTCGGGCAAACAAGCATAACATTCGAGATATCGAGCGGTGCTTCGAACTTGATCCGCCCAGGGTTAATCGTCCTGCCCTGTGTCTGAACCTGACGTTGGTGTTTAGTATGTACGTTCACACCCTGCACCACTAACCGATGTTCATCTGGTAAGACCTTTATGACTTCGCCGCGCTTGCCCTTTTCTTCAATTTTCCCGCTGATGATCTCAACGGTATCCCCTTTTCGGATCTTGACTCTCATCGTTCACTCCTCAACTGGCCTAAAGTACTTCCGGGGCCAGCGAAACAATCTTCATAAAGCCTTTTTCGCGCAGTTCCCTTGCCACCGGGCCAAAGATACGACTGCCTCTCGGGTTTTGACCATCCGCATCCAGTATGACGGCGGCATTATCGTCAAAACGGATATAGGAGCCATCCTCCCGGCGCCATTCCTTGGTACAACGCACGATCACAGCCTTGACGATCTCGGATTTCTTGATCGACCCATTCGGTGTTGCCGCCTGGACCGCCCCCACCACAACGTCACCGATCCGTCCATACCTTCTGGTCGATCCGCCCATCACATGGATGACCAGTATTTCGCGGGCACCGGTATTATCCGCAATTTTCAACCGGGACTCGTGCTGAATCATGGCTGTGCCTCCACAGGAGACTCTCCAACCTCAGGAGCTTCGATTTCGGGCGCAGTTTCGACCTCGGCTATAACCGTATCAGCCGTGCGAATTTCATGCTTGATGATCGACTCCACCACCCAGCGCTTATCTCGTGAAAGAGGACGGCTCTCCACGATCTGAACTTGATCTCCGATTTGGCAACCCAGCACATCATGTGCCTTTACACGCTTGCTCAGGTGTACCACCTTGCGATAGAGAGGATGCCGGAAAGTTCGGCCAATCTCAACGACGACAGTCTTGGTCATTTTATTACTGGTTACAATACCAGTTTTGCGACGGCGATCATTCATGCTTTACCTTCCTGTACGGTCGTCCGGGAACGTTCATTAAAAATCGTTTCCATTCGGGCGATATCACGACGCAGCAAGCGCAGGTGGCTGGTATCGGTTAATTGACCGGTAACCTGCTGAAACCGGAGTTTCATCAACTCCTCGCGCATATCCGAGATTTTGGTCTGCATTTCTTCAACCGACATCTTGCGAATCTCTTCGGTTTTCATGCCTACTCTCCCGCCGCAATATCAGTACGGGCGATGATCTTGGTTTTGATGGCAAATTTATGCCTAGCCAAGCTCAACGCTTCCCGAGCAGCCGCCTCATCTAAACCACCAATTTCAAACATCACTCGCCCTGGTTTGACAACTGCTACCCAATACTCCACATTACCCTTTCCTTTACCCATGCGGGTTTCCGGAGGCTTCTGTGTATAGGGTTTGTCCGGGAAGATGCGGATCCAGACCTTCCCACGGCGTTTCATGGCATGAACAAGGGCGCGACGGGCAGCTTCGATTTGCCTGGCCGTTACCCATCCTGGCTCCATCGCCAAAAGACCATAATCACCGAAAGAAATCTCAACACCCCGCGATTCCTTTCCCTTCATACGGCCGCGCATTTGTTTGCGGTACTTCACACGTTTTGGCATTAACATAGCATCAACCTCACTCCACAGACGCCTGGCCTACTCACTAACGTAGACGCCTTCAGTAGTCTCAACTTTTTCTTCCACTTCGGTTTTCATCTCACCGTGATAAACCCAGACCTTGATACCAATCCGACCATAGGTTGTCGCAGCCTCGGCACGGGCAAAATCAATATCTGCCCGTAACGTCTGCAGTGGAACCCGGCCGTCTCTCAGCCAAACCGTGCGAGCCATTTCCGCACCAGCCAAGCGTCCAGCCACCTCTATTTTAATTCCCTGTGCACCCTGCCGCATCGCCTGCTGGATAGCACGTTTCATCGCTCGGCGATAACTGATGCGTCGTTCCAGTTGATCTCCAATATTATGGGCAACCAGGTAAGCATCACAGTCAGGAAATTTTATTTCCTTAATATCCAAATCCACTTTCTTGCCAGTCAATCCTTC
>JBGOZL010000406.1:0-3121 GCA_041480185.1 Anaerolineae bacterium | reverse complement strand
TATCGGCGTCAAAAAGGTTACTTTTTTGCTTTTTGCGCTTCGACAAACGAGACAGCTTCCCCCACAGTGGTGATTTTTTGGGCATCTTCGTCAGAAATCTCGGTGCCAAACACATCTTCAAACTTCATGATGAGTTCGACCAGGTCGAGTGAATCAGCTTCGAGATCTTCTCTGAAGCGTGCTTCAGGTTTGACTTTGGCTTCATCCACGCCCAACAAATCCACGATAATTGCCTTAATTTCATCAAAAGTGCTCGTCATATCTGCCTCCAAATGGTTTATTCTGGCACTATTGTAATCGTTTCGCCATTATAATTCAATACGAGGAACACAAATATATGGCAAAAGTTTCGCCTATCTACCGAAGGAAAGCCGACCACATCAAGATAAACCTGGGGCAGGATGTCAATTCCGGGTTGACCAGCGGGCTGGAAAGATATCGTTTCACTCACGAAGCCTTACCAGAATTGGATCTCGAATCAGTTGATCCATCCCTCACCCTGTTTGGGAAACAACTGAATGCACCTATCCTAGTCTCGTCCATGACCGGCGGTACGGAAGAATCGAAAACGATCAACCTGCGACTAGCTGAAGCATCCCAGGAAATGCATTTGGCGATGGGCGTTGGCAGCCAGCGCGCAGCTCTCGAGAATCCCAACCTAAGTGAGACGTTTTTGATCGCCCGAAGTTCGGCCCCAGACATCCTTCTATTCGCTAACCTGGGGGCAATCCAGTTAAATTACGGCTGTACCATTGACGACTGCCGTCAAGCGGTTGACATGATCAAAGCCGACGCACTATGTCTGCACCTTAACCCCTTGCAGGAAGCCGTCCAGGTTGGCGGGGACACCAAGTTCGCTGGGCTCGCAAAAAAAATCGAAATAATCTGCAGAAAAATCGAAGTACCCGTAATCGTCAAAGAAGTTGGCTGGGGGATGTCCGAAAAAACTGCCAAGATACTAGCGGAGTGTGGAGTCACCGCGATAGACGTGGCCGGTGCAGGCGGAACAAGCTGGTCGCAAGTCGAAATGTACCGCGCTCCAGACGAGTTTACCCGCAGCCTCGCCAGGTCATTTATCGACTGGGGCATCCCAACTGCAGAATCCATTCTGAACGTAAAAAGAGTCTCCCCCACCACAGCGATTTTCGCCAGTGGAGGCCTCAAAAATGGACTCGATATCGCGAAATGCATCGCTTTGGGAGCGACCCTGGGAGGAATGGCAGGTCAGTTTTTGAAAACAGCCGCTTTAAGCATGGAGAAGACTGTTGAAATGATGAAATTTACAAAAAGACAAATAGAAGTTGCCATGTTTGCATGTGGAACTAAAAATTTGAAGGAATTGGATGTCCGTAAGTTGATTGTCCAAGGTAAATAATTGTAATGGACTTATAGACGACTTTAAAATTTTGTTTATTTTTGTTCATTTCAGAAACCCTTGTGCAAAGCAAAATTCCCATCCACAGTAAATTATGATGAAATTTATAACAGGTGTGAATATTGCAATATTATTAATATAAATTGAATGATATATTGACTACGCGCAGCGCTGAATAATTACGTATTGCGAGAATTTGGTTCAAGTGTTTATGGAACTTCCGGACACCCCCGTCACTCTTTTGGAGTAAAGATATGAGCTTGAAAGAACTAACCGACCTTATGCTTCCGCAGATAGAAGCTGAACTTATAAAACAAGTAGCAAGACTTGACGAACCACTCACAGAATCTCTGCACGCTATGTTATCTTTCCACCTGGGCTGGAGCGGTGAAGGATCCGGAACAGAGGCGCAAGGAAAACGCATCCGGCCACTCCTTGTACTGCTCACTTGTGCGGCTTGCAACGCAGTTTGGCAGATTGCTCTCCCGGCTGCTGCAGCGGTCGAATTAGTCCATAACTTTTCTCTTGTCCACGACGATATCCAAGACAACTCAAGCAAACGACGCGGGCGGGATACCGTCTGGGTGAAATGGGGAATTCCCCAAGGGATCAACGCTGGAGATGCACTTTTCGTACTCTCCAACCAAGCGATGCAAGACTTGATGCCTCGCCTCCCCTCAAAGATTGTCGCCAAAGCAGAGAAGATTCTCCACGATACCTGTCTAGACCTGACACGCGGACAATTCCTGGACATGTCATATGAACAGCGTGCTGACCTGACCGTGGAAGATTACTGGCCCATGGTTGGCTGCAAGACGGCTGCATTATTGGCGGCCTGCTGCTCACTTGGGGCATTAATTGGCAAAGTGGATCAGGAAACACAAGAGGCTTATCGAGATTTTGGTCATTATCTGGGTCTTGCCTTCCAAGTGCAAGATGATTACCTCGGAATTTGGGGGGACTCGTTGCAAACCGGAAAATCCGCAGAGTCAGACCTAATAACAAGAAAGAAATCCCTGCCAGTGCTGTTTGGACTAGCAAAGAAAGGACTGTTTGCAGAGCTGTGGAAAAAAGGTGCGATAGATCCTAAGGACGTCCCCGGACTTGCGGACCAATTAGCATCCGAGGGAGCGAGGCTATATACCCAAGAAACTGCCGACCAAATGACCGATATGTCACTTGCTGCCTTGCGTACAGTAAAACCTAAGGGTGAGGCAGGAGACGCGTTATTTGAATTAGCGAATATGTTATTATTGCGAGAGACATGACAGGTCCCTATAACAGTTCCTTCCTAATATTCTGGTATAATTTTTAATTACATGCGGGTGTAGTTCAGTGGTAGAACGCTTGCTTCCCAAGCAAGATATCGTGGGTTCGAGTCCCATCACCCGCTCTTAGCCCCCACTGGTAGGAATATTCCTGCCAGTTTGCCCCCTAGCCGCCGTATATGGCGGCTGTTCGTTTAACCGCCAGGGTAAAGTAACCACTTGCCCCCCTTAACTTTCGCCTTCGAGAACGGTGTAGTAAGTAGCGGAAATCCTATTCTTGAAAGGCAAAGCCATGACTCCCCAAAAACAGACCTCCGTTAAGTTCGATCTTGCAGTTATCCCGTTGCACGATGCCTACACCGACTTTATCCTGAGCCGGCAGGCTATGGCATTGTCCGCCAGTACAATGCAATTTTACTTTTATACGACAGGCAAGTTTCTGACCTGGATAGAGAGCCAGGGTGTGACCAATCCGGGG
>JBGOZL010000405.1:0-3131 GCA_041480185.1 Anaerolineae bacterium | reverse complement strand
CATGTTAAAACACACCGGTTATATTGAACTCCCCGAGCACCAAACCAAAGGTGGTTTTGATCATGCTGCCGTGCACAAAGGTTTTGGGCGGCTATTCGTAGCACATACAGCCAATAACTCTTTGGATGTCATTGATACCAAAACAGATACGTATCTGCATTCCATTCACGATCTCATCGAAGTCGCCGGAGTGCTGGTCTCTGAAAAGACCGGATGGGTATTTACTTCCAATCGCGGCGAAAACAGCATCGGGATGTTCATGCCCGAGTCTGAAGCAAGCCTGGAAAAGGTGAGCGTCGGAATCCGCCCGAATGGGTTGGCGTTCGACGACCAGCGCGGGTTGCTGCTCTGCGCACATGTTGGGGATCCGACCATCCCGGACTCGTTTACCATTGCACTTGTGGACGTCGCCGGACGCAAGGTGCGGAATTCCATCCCCGTACCCGGGCGAACACGCTGGGCGATATTTGACCTGGTTGCAAAGGTATTCTACGTAAATATCGCAAGCCCAGCTCAAATCGCTGTGATCGACCCGCTTAGTCCGACGGCGGTCACCCGCGTTTACGATATCCCTGCTGAAGGACCGCACGGCCTCGACCTGGACCAGTCAAATCGCCACTTATTTTGCGCATGCGACAGCGGCGTGGTAGTCACCCTGAACGCAGATACAGGCGAAATCTTAGCTCAAGCCAAACTAAGCGGAGTGCCGGATGTGATCTTTTATAGTGCAATCCGCCAGCATCTTTATGTCGCGATCGGCGACCCTGGTGTGATCGATGTATTCGACGCCCAGAGAATGGAGCGAATGGATACCGTGAACACTGAAAAGGGAGCGCATACAATTGGTTTTGATCCGCTTCAGAATAAAATCTTCGCTTTCCTCCCAGCCACGCATCGTGCGGCTGTGTTTAATGATCTTGCATAAGCCCAGCGTTACAAATCGCTGATACAATCCTACCTATTCTGTTCCAAAATCAAAAGGAGAAATTTCCATGAAATGGATCACCCGTTCGCACGTTCATGTTGACCGAGTTGCCTGCCCCTGGCTGATCACCCGCTTCATCGACAACGACGCTGAGTTCCTATTTGTTCCGAGCAGCCAGATCGAGAAGGTTGCCAAAGAGCAGGACGCCATCCCCTTCGATGCACCTGGAGTCGAACTCGGACACAAAGAAGGACGCTGCTCATTTGAGTCCATCATTTTGAAGTATGGGTTGAAAGAACCGGGCCTGCTGCGCCTGGCGAAGATCGTCCACTCAGCGGATGTGGAGTCGGACATTGATAAAGACCCGATCGCACGCGGCCTGGAAGCAATCGCCAGCGGATACAGTCTGCGCTTCCCAGACGACCTGGAAAACCTGGACGCCCAATTTGATGTTTATGACGGGCTTTACGCGTGGTGCCGGATGCAGGTTGCGTCCGAGAAAAAATAATGGAAAGGTTATCGGTTCGGGATCTTTGTCCCGGCGGCGTCCCCGGGATGTAAGATAAACCCACAACAATCCCGGTCAGGTCCAATAGATGCGCCCAAAGTCCTATGCCGCACTACAAGCTCTATTAGCAGCTGTCCTGTTCGGCGCGTCGGCACCCCTCTCCAAACTCCTGCTCGGTGAGGTACGGCCTGTTCCCCTGGCAGCATTCCTGTATCTCGGGAGCGGCATGGGCGCTTTCCTTATGCTCCTTTTTCAAGGATTGCGAACCAGAGGACGGGCTGTGGAAGCCCATCTCAGCCGCGGCGATATCCCCTGGCTGGGAGGAGCATTGCTGGCAGGGGGAATCGGCGCGCCGATCATCCTGCTACTGGGACTGGAGCGAACGCCAGCATCGACTGCTTCGCTGCTGCTCAATTTCGAGGGCGTGGCTACCACGCTCATTGCAATCACTTTTTTCAAAGAATCCATTGACCGCCGCATTACCTGGGCAATCGGACTGGTGACACTGGCAAGCATCGTGCTCACCTGGACAGGCGGAAACTGGGGCTTTACGTTGGGGGCGCTGGGAATCATCGGCGCGTGCTTCCTATGGGGGTTGGATAACAACTTCACCCGGCATATCTCTGCCAAAAACCCGCTCATCATCGTGGGTATCAAAGGGCTGGGAGCAGGGACATGTTCGCTGATCCTTTGCCTGCTCATCAAGCAACAGCTGCCTGCCCCAAATATTGCCATCCTGGCGATGTTGTTAGGGTCGATCAGTTATGGAATCAGCATCCAGTTGTTCATTGTTGCCTTAAGATCCCTGGGAGCAGCGCGAACCAGCACCCTGTTTGGGGTTGCGCCTTTTGTGGGAGTCATCCTTTCGCTGATACTCCTGCGAGAAAAGCCACAAATCCTGTTCTGGGCAGCCCTGCCGGTCATGGTGGCAGGAGCCTGGTTGATGCTTACTGAAAACCATGTCCATTATCACATCCACGAGCCAATGATTCACGACCACCGACATTCTCATCCCGATGAGCATCACACCCATGACAGCTGGGAGGGAGCCCCACTGGTGAACGGATCTCACACGCACGAGCACTTGCACGAGCGTCTCGAACATGATCATACACATTCCCCAGATCTGCATCACCGGCACAAGCACGAAACCAAACACTAACAAGAAGATCATAAAATTAGCAATAAAAAAAACCGCCTTCACAGGCGGATTTTCGGATATTACTGAGATCAAAGGTATTAGGCCATTAAATCGGATCACGCAGGAGCGGGCAGGTCATGCAATGACCGCCGCCGCGGCCCTTGCCCAATTCAAACCCCGGGATGGTGATGACCTCCACACCGGCACGGCGCATGCGAGCAATGGTATGCGTATTACGTTCATACGAGACCACCACGCCCGGCGCGAGGGCAATCGTGTTGTTGGCATCATCCCACTGCTCGCGCTCCATCTGGTATTGGTCACCCCCGGTCTTGACCACATTCAATTTTGGGACCTTGAGGGCATCTGCAACAGCTGAAAGCATATCCTTCTCCCGGGTGACGCGGAAGTCTCCGGGTTTTTTTCCGGGACGCAGGCTGATGGCTCTCACCTGATCCACGACCTTGGGAAAAATGGTGACCTTGTCATGGTCGAGCATGGTAAAGACCGTGTCCAGGTGCATGTGGGCGCGGTCCTTGGTCATCACACAGGCGATG
>JBGOZL010000404.1:0-3148 GCA_041480185.1 Anaerolineae bacterium | reverse complement strand
GGTCCGGATTTGCAAATATTCGCAGTTATTTAATAAATGATCTTTGTATGTGATAAAAAAAATTACAGGGAAGAAGGAGAAATTTCACTCCCGCTTCCTTGAAAAAAATCTCTTCCCAAGTGCAGGTGTCGGTCTTAGGGATGATGGGATCAGCCTAGAGGGTTTCACCTCGAGGCTGATGTTTTCATACATGACATGACGACCATTCGGTTGCTCTTAAAAAACAATTATATATGAATGGGATTGCCTTCCGCGGCGTGTGCGGCTTCCATCAACGTTTCGGAAAGAGTCGGGTGGGCGTGGACATTTCGGGCAATTTCTGCTGGAGTCAATTCCATCATATGCGCAAGGGTCAGTTCGGGCAGCAACTCGGTCACTTCGGGGCCGACCATGGTCGCTCCCAGGATTTCCCCCAATTTCTGGTCCACCACCAATTTAACCCATCCCGCGTAATCGCCCAGCCCCAGTGCCTTACCGTTAGCAAGGAATGGGAAACGCCCGATCTTCACATTCAAGCCCCGTTCCTTTGCCTGGGCTTCGCTTATCCCGAACGAGGCCACTTGAGGGCTGCAATATGTTGCCCGCGGCATCATTTCGTAATCCAAAGTAACAGTTTCGTGATTTGCGATATTTTCAGCGCACACAATCCCCATCGCCGATCCTACGTGCGCAAGCATCAGCTTTCCGGTCAAATCCCCGATCGCCCAAATGCCCGGGGCGTTTGTCGCCATCTTTTCATCGATTTCAACGAATCCGTGTTCATTGATTTTGACGCTGGCTTCCTCGATCCCCAAGCCTTTGGAATTGGGGCGGAAACCGATTGCCACCAGTGCCTGCTCTGCTTCGAGGATTTTAGATGCACCCTCAGCTGACACGGTCACCTTGACACCCGTCTTGGTCGTCTCCACTGCCTCCACCTTGTGACCTGCTAGAAGCTTTACACCGCGCTTGGTGTATGCCTTGGCAACTTCGTTCGCGGCTTCCTCGTCCTCTTGTGGCAGAATATGGGGAAGCATCTCAACCACGGTCACTTCCACGCCATATGAATTCCAGACGGTGGCGAACTCCATCCCGACAGCACCCGCACCGATAATGATCACACTCGCGGGTAATTTTTCCTGCAAAATAGCTTCCCAATAGGTAACGATATTCTTGCCATCCACTTTCCATGCACCGGGCACTGCCGCAGATGCGCCGGTTGCCAGGATGATGTTTTTTGCGGATAACTCGGCTGATTTGCCTTCTGTATCGGTGATAGCAACTGTTTTAACCGCAGTCGCACCACCGGGGGCGAGGTGCGCTTTTCCCATCCATACAGTAATGTTATTTTTCTTCATTAAAAAGCCAACGCCCTTCACCAGCCTTTCTGAAACCTGGCGCGAGCGTTTAACCGCCGCTGGGTAATCCAATTTCAGGTTATCGAATGAAAAGCCAAATTCCTTGCCGCGTTCTCGCAAGGTATGTGCAATTTCGGCATTACGCAGTAGCGCTTTTGAAGGGATACAACCTATATTCAAACAAACACCGCCCAGCCATTGTTTGTCCACGATGGCAGTTTTAAGTCCCAACTGCGCACTTCGAATGGCGGCAACATATCCGGCTGGTCCAGCTCCAATTACTAGAACGTCAAAGGTTTCGGTCATGAAGTTTCTCCGGTTAAAGCGAAATTTAGAAGGTTAAGAAAGATCTGTTGGATTGTACTTTTATCTTTTTTTCTCGCGGCATGTGTCTATGATTTCCATTCTTCCAGCGCCTCCTTGACCTTAGCCAGGAATGCATCCGCGCTAGCTCCATCAAGGATGCGGTGATCAAAGACAAATGAAAGGTACACCATGGGAAGAATGGCGATGGCATCGTTACCTGCTGGGTCGCTGACCACAACCGGGCGCTTCTGGATTGCCCCCACCCCCAGGATGCCGACTTGGGGCTGGTTGATGATTGGCATTGCGAACAGGGATCCGCTTATGCCGTGATTGGTCAGTGTGAACGTGCCGCCCTTGACCTCCTCGGGTAACAGCTTTTTTGTTCTCGCCCGCTCGGACAGATCATTGACCGCCCTGGCAATTCCCAGTAAAGAAAGTTCGTCTGCCCTCCGCAAGACCGGGACGATGAGGCCTTCCTCGCCCAGGGAGGTCGCCATTCCAATATTGACTTCCGGATGGACCAGGATGCCCTCTTCGGTCCATGAGGAATTAACCAGGGGGTACGCTTTCAACCCGGAGGCAATAGCACCGATAAAGTAGGCTGTGTATGTCAGCTTGATCCCGTCTACTAAAAATGAGGCTTTATTGGCTGCCCTGTTCGCTACCACTCGACTCATGTCCGCTTCCATGACAGTGAGCACATGCGGGGAAATATCTCGAGATTGCAGCATGCGTTCCGCGATCTGTTTGCGGATGGTTGTCACCGGCAGGAGTGTGCCCCTTGCCCCCAGGGTATACTTCGTTGTCCCCTTAGGTTCTTGAGGCTTTTCCAGGGATGCGAGCACGTCTTGTTTGGTAATACGTCCATTTAAACCGGTACCCTGTACTCGGGATAAATCAACGTTGTATTCAGCGGCAATTTTCCGTACTACGGGGGATAAGAATCCCAGGTTGCGGTTGACAGGTGCTGATGTTCTAGTAGCTAGCGAATTCACAACTGGTGTTAGATTTTCGACCTTCGATGTTGGTTTTTCTGGTCCTGGACCACTTGATATTGGGATTTTCTCTCCCTCCTGCCCGATCCATGCCATTACTTCGCCTACCTGGGCGGAGGTATTTTCTGGAACAAGAATCTTCAAGATGACACCCGATGCCGGGCTTGGGATTTCGGTCACGACTTTATCGGTTTCTACCTCCAGCAACGACTCCAGTTCCTTAACTAAACTGCCTTCGGCCTTCAACCATTTAACAATAGTCAGTTCGTCAACACCTTCACCAAGGCGGGGCACAATTACTTTGATTGCCATAATTACTCATTTCCTCATTTTGAAATTAACGAAAAAATAACGGGTTGGGAAAGAAGCTATCAATTTTAATCAGTTAATTTCCGGGTAGATTGCTGGTTTGGCCTCGTGCATCATCCCATAAATGGAATCGAAGATTGCCTCCGCATTCGGTTTGGACCAATAATCGCCATCGGAGCCATAAGCTGGGCGATGGGCTGT
>JBGOZL010000403.1:0-3171 GCA_041480185.1 Anaerolineae bacterium | reverse complement strand
GTCAGTCCAGGAATCCGGGCGATCCTGACCGGTCTCCTGAAAGAGGCACTTGTGGTGGTGATGAACGACCAGTATCACTACCGCGTAGATTTCGGCCCGAATGTCCAGCCCCAAATTCATATTGTGGGTTGGGACCTGGCCTGCAACTGCAGCCAGGGTGAGGATTGCCCGGCAGTAACCGCTGTCAAGAAGCATCTGAAAGACGACGGACAAGCCGCTGAAACCCCTCGACCCGGATATTGGCCAACCATCCCGCATAAATGCCCCGTGTGCAGCGGGAGGGTGCATTACAACCCGCAGCTTTCGTCGAAGCACCGCGGTCTCGGATGGACCTGCGAGAACAATAAAGCCCACTACTGGACACACCAGGGGCAAGTGCTCGCCCTGACTTTACGGGGAAAGAACGTGGCCACCCTGAATAAAGCCAAGGCATCGCCATTTCCAGAAGGATACGATCCCAACCGGGAATACCCACCCACCTGCTGCCCCCACTGTGGCCTGCCGGTCTAAACTCCCCACCCACAAAAAAAAGAATAAGGAGGTCGTATGAACGTTCAACCCCCCCTGCTGCCTTTAGCAACAGGAACTTCCCCGTACCGGCAAACAGCCGGTAAACAGCGCCTGGTTCAAGACAGCCTGGCACGCGTTCTCAAAGATCCCAGGATGTGCACAAGTGATGAGCTGCTGGGAGCCTTCCTTCAACCCTATGCCCGGGGAAAAGACTCCCTGGCGATTGCGCGGACTCTCCTAGACCTGCCTGGTCGGCGGTCTATGCAACTCATAACCTGCTCGACCACCTAGGCATCGGCATCGCCGATAAGCAGCAAGAGTTCAAACAAAACCTCTACAACGTCATCTGCCGTGCCAAGCTCGAACTTGATCTTGTCAGCCACCCGGAGCAATTCGTTCCGTTCTACTACCACACTGAAAGAGAGAACCTGCACCTGGCTCTCGTTATCCAGAGCAAGTTCAAGCCACCAGCCGCTTTAATTGGTCTGGTAGAAGATTTCCGACCCACAGAAAGAGAGGACAAGTATGGATAAACCCTGGCTACTGACCTTCACTATAGGCCAAATCCAATATTTTCCAACCCATTTTTGCCCGCAGTGCGGCTCAAAACCGGTTAGTTTGGCAAGCGGCCATCTGTATGAGCCGTTCCGCAACATATCCGGGGTGAATATGGAGTACGACGCGTACTTTGGGTACGTGAAGTTCGACTGCTCCTGCCATCTCAACATGAGCAGCGAGACAGACCCGCAGCTCGCCAGCTCGCTGCGCGTGGCCCGCGTGGGCGACGCCATGCTCCCAGTCAGCTTCGTCAGCTCATATTCCGCTGAGCTTGCGACGTGGGGGTTGCACGCCATAGAAGTTAACAACGCGCGGGTGCGCCAGGCCGTGCAGTTCCTGGCTGCAAACGCCGACCCGCTGACCGTGACCGGTTCAGATGCTCTGAAGGGGCTGATCTATTCCGTGTCAGCCGGGCAACCTCCCAAAAGAGCTTACGAAGCTCTCAAAGCGATGATCCTTGGCAGTGGTGCAGCTCTCTGGCAGCCAGAACGGGTGCCGACAGATGTCGATGCTATGTAAGGTGGGTGTTTATAAGAGGAGGCGATTTTCTGCCTCCTCTTAACCCTCCCAAAACCCCATTTCAGCACGCCTCTGTCCTCAAACTGGCATTATGACGGCAATCCCCAATAGATGAAATTCCCCAATCCAACCTGCTTATCAAAAAGCAGGTCATAGAACCTCACAGAAAAGGAAAAAACGATGGAACCTACAGATTATTCCACCTGGGCGGCTGCCCATCCCCAAAGTGTGCGCCCGCTCAACAACCTTTTGCTCTCCTTGACCATCCGGGTCCTGGAATTTTTCCGGCCCGTGCGGGATGCATTGACAATCCTCAGCCTAACGCCCAGAGGCGACGAGATCGTTCTGATCGTCCCTGAAGGAGCCTGGAGAGTGCTCGAAGAGACACTCCAAATGGACGCAGTCTCACCAATGTTCGAAATACACCTGCGCCGAGATATTACCAAGGCTCTAAAAGCAATACGGCAGATCAACCTGAACGGAGCCCAGGATGCCTGACACCTTCGCCTTCATTCTGAAAAAGACTTGCACGATCTTCCGCACACGCTGGCAGGGATCGGAAGAGGTGATCGTGGCGCTTGACTTTTATAGAGCTTTTCTAAAGTAATGCAACGTGGTTCCTAATAAGAACCTACAGTGTCCTTAGACCAAAGAAGCAACTTCAACGACGCTTGTAAGGCTGGCTGAAACCAACTGTTCGAAAGATCTCATTACAGCTGAGGTTGCGCACCTCGAACAAGCTTACCAAGACGGGGACAACAAAGCTGGTTCGATTAAAGGCAAAACAGTTGAGTGTCGAGGAGTTTTATTCCTCGGCACATAAAAGCCCCTGAGACAGATCTCGGAGGTTTTTATGTGTCCTCTCTTTTGAGAAGCATGTAATTCGTAAAGCCGGCCACTGGCAGGCTATTCCCAAAGAAGCATTATCCCCGCACAGAAATGGAGAAAAATATGACACCAAAACGCACCAGACGCAGCACCCGCCTGAACGACTGGCAGGAAGCCGGGATCGTCCTCGGCGGGGTCCTGGTTGACAGCGCAAAGCTGATCAACCTGGCACTTCCAAAAATCGCCAATTCATCGCACCGCTTGGAAATTGAACACTACTGTGGCGAAACAGAAAAAGGGTCCTACCCCTCCAAAGCGGCCCTGGAGTCCCTGAAGGCTGCCATCCTCAAGGTGATGATGGAAAGGCCAGAGTAGGGGAATGCGAGGGAGGCCAGAAATGGTCTCCCTCGCAAGTTTTCATTCCTAGTCCGTAACCGCTCACGCGGGTTTGTTCACCAGCAACGTAATCATTGAACGGTTTAAGACGATGTCTTGCTTTGCCCAGCCTGCAGCTAGGACTAGGGCGGTCAAAGCACTATCGGGTGCCATTTTGCCATCCAAAACTTCGGCCCTTATATCATTCGGCAGCGCTTCCACCGTCGCTTTGCCGCAAGTCAGCAGGACCGCGCCTTCGACCCGTAGCTCGTATCCGTTCTTGCTGATTGGCACAAGGTCAGCCAGTAAGGGAGCTTTTTGGTTCTTTTGCGCCGTGTAAAACAGGGCGGCTACGGCAGCAGTGATCACATCGGTATCGGT
>JBGOZL010000402.1:0-3178 GCA_041480185.1 Anaerolineae bacterium | reverse complement strand
AGCCTGCTCTGTGAATTGTCCGTCTGGAGCGCTCCAAACTAAATTAATTGACGGACAATATCAACATACCTTTGTTCCAGGATTCTGTGTGGCTTGTGGCTTATGCGCCCAGGTCTGTCCAACCGAGGCACTATCCCGCAGTTATACGTTTGATGATAGCCCCTTTAAAGAGAGAGTCATGGCTGAACGACAGGTGGAACCCTGTCTCAAGTGCGGCAGCCCTGCAATAAAGAAGGGTGATCAGCTTTGTTATTGCTGTGCAAACGAACCCAAAATTGATTCGGTAATGAATAGTGCTCGCGGTTATCTTTTTAAGAACTAATGCTCGCTAAATAACGGTTTTATGTTTCAATCTTTGGGACACTAACCATATATAGGTGTTTTCAAATCCGTCACAGTTGAGTGGACACGATGACAATGCAGGACTTCCCTTTTTAATTGCAGGACTGAGAAATCTGCTTCGAACCGCGAAAATCATTATGTAGTAAGTACTTCAAACGAAAATCCGCCCGTCTATAAGACAAGCGGATTTTAGTTTACAGATTTGCGTCGGGGATTCTTATGCAAGCTCTTGGATTTTTCAAGATAGTCCTGCGCGAATTTCTTTTGAAACAATCCAAGCACCTAAAGTGATGACCTATATGGGACTTGTTTCTCACCATCTCAGGAATTGACTTTGCAAGGGAAACTAATTTCTCTGCGGCATCCTCTATTGTTTGAAATTCTTCAAGATCGGGATTATTGAATCAAGAAATGAGATATTTGTTGGATCATTCCCAAACCAAATCTATAGCCTTGGAGTATGACCTGAAATTAACAATGCCCCCGGTGGAGAGAAGTGTGTTCGGATCAATGGCGTCAAGTGGAAAAGAATAGTGGATTCTGGCTTGATTGTAGCCTAGCTCAACCTTGGAGATAAAACGAGTCAAGAAGGACCGCAAGGCCACGGTATCGCCCACCGCAAGCAATCCAGACAGAGAACTGGTCCACGCATCCAAAGTGATCTGGAGGGCTTCCGGACTGATTTCAATAACGGCAATTGCTTGTCGGATCTCAAGTGATTTGATCTCAGCCTTTAGGATTGCCAGTTCAGTCTCTCGTTCTTTCAAGCGGGCACGCGCGGCTTCAGATCCAAAGGTCTCCGCCAGGTCCAGTAGATTCTTAATCGCTTGGCTGATCGACTGCATTGCATCACGTTTTCGTTTTATCTCATTGCTCAGTGCGGCGCTGTCAGTTAGTTGTAGTTGGACCTCCTCGAATATCTCCTCGAGGAAATTGGGAGTCATAACACGGGAAATCACAGCTTCCAAGATAGCAGCGTCCGCTTTGCGCGCGTTGATCCTCCTGCCCACACATACTTGAACTCCATGCTTTCGATCACGCTGCCCACAAACGTAGTAGGTATACTTTTTCCACTTCCCACCTCGGTGGTGATGGACCATGGCTGACCCACAATGGAAACAGCGGGCTAGGCCAGATAGAAGGGAAGGATATCTTACGCGGCGGGGGTGACTCGTCCCATTCAAACGTGAGACTCGATCCTGACGGATTCCTTGCACCTTTTACCAGTCCTCCTGCATCACAGCTGCTTCGTGGTGGTTGGCGATTTTTACATCTCCGCATTTACCAATACCCCGGTACGTTTCGTTGCAAAAAAAGGAGGTCCAGCTTCCAGAGTTAAGGTAGAGTTTCCCACCAGTAGCTTTGGTGATTTCCGAGTAGGGCTTGCCCTCGGCTCTGAGCTTCCAGGCGAGAACAGCAAGGGGGAATAATTCGGGATCGGGAATCCAGCGACTTACTATGCGGGGGTTGCCATCCCGCTTCCTGCCAATGGTTACTTTTTCAGCCAGGTATCCTCTGGGTGGATATCCCCCTTCAGCATAACCTGCGCGAACGTTTGTCTCGAGCGCTCGTTTGATTTGTACTTTGAGCTGGTCCAGATAATCGGCGTTGGAATAATCCTTCACGCTTTCCAGTATTCGACCAGCCAGGCCTTCGGGTATGTGATCGGTGAGCGAATGAATTACCACACCCAGACGCCTCAAGAAGGCTTTGTAGAAAGCTGCATCATCCACATCGCGGGAAAACCTAGATAAATTCCAAACCAGAAGCCCTACAGGGCGGGCGTTAGGGTCAGATGCCGTGTCAATCATGGTAGTAAACTGGTCTCTGCCCTTGGTAGAGCCCCCGGACCGGGCAACGTCTGAGAATACCCGTTCCAGGAAAAGACCGTACTTTTCGCAATAGGACGTGATATCGGTCCGCTGCTGGATGACGCTTTGCTCCTGTTCACGCCCGCCGGAGTCTCGCAGGTAAGCAAACACCCGGCTACCTGGTGGAAGAGTGGGAGGTGGGGGAATGTAATCAGGCATTAGAATGATTCCTTTTTATCGGTATGATCATGCTTGGGCTGCTGCCGGTCCGCATTGGCAATCTTGTAATCGTTTAGAGATCCCTCTACAGGCGCAAGATATAAGACAGGTGGCTTGCCCCACCATTTCCTTTTTGCGGCTTTGTGAACCCTGCCCGTGATTTTTAATTCTTGTTCCCAAACCCTGAATTCTTCTTGCAAGTCCATCACTTTGATCCACAGGGCCGCGAATTCTTCGTTGTTGTATTTTGCCACCCCAGTGAATAATTTTAATTCTTCGATCGCATTCAGGGCTTTTTTGCTAATTTCCTCCGCATCAGCATAGGCCGCGAAGGTGGCTTCGATCAACCTTGATTGGAGCTCCCTAGTCCAGGACTGGTTGTCAGATAATTGCCATCCTCCCTTGCTCAGCTCGCGTATTTTCTCTGTCCCCCTTCGTTCATGGTATAGCATCCTGATTGATTGCACAATTGTCAAATCATCCAGTTCCCACCTGCGCCCCTGCCTGTGTTGCTTCGCGGTTTCTGTAAAGAATTCCGGGAAATCCCTCACATAGCGGTATAAGCTTTGTCTTCCCACCATGGTAAAACCAGATACCTGCCCCGTTGTAAATTTCCGAATTTTGAGGTTTTTTTCCACATTTGACATTTTCACACCTTCCTAAAATAACCCTGTTTAATATATATCTATAACGGGATGAATATATTTACGACAAAACAAAACTTGAAAAGGGCAATCTACGCCAACACCCTATATATACATGGATACATGCAACGAATCGAAAAAGGTCATTTTCATTGGGGAAGT
>JBGOZL010000401.1:0-3178 GCA_041480185.1 Anaerolineae bacterium | reverse complement strand
CGTTTCTTCATGTTGCTTTCGTTCGGTGGCGCCGGCGGTCTGCACGCGGCTGATCTCGCCCGTGGACTGGGCATCCCCAATGTGGTTGTCCCTCCAATGGCTTCCACCCTTTCTGCTTTTGGTATGCTAGCTGCAGATGTAGTTAAAGACTACACCCTCACCGTTATGCTTCCTGGCACCACCCCTGTCTCCGACCTTTCTACCCGCTTGGATGCCCTTTCCGAGCGTGGTTATCAGGAAATTCTGGCCGAGAGTGTACCACTTGAACTCATTCGTGTTGAGCGTTATCTCGACATGCGCTATCGCGGTCAATCTTATGAACTCATTGTCCCGTTCAGCGACACTGTCTACGATGATTTTCATCGTCAGCACCGACTTGAATATGGCTATGCGAATGATACTGCACCAGTCGAGGTGGTAAATTTGCGGGTGCGCGCCATCGGGCGTGGCACTCCTCCGCCCCTCTCCCCTCTGCGGGTTCAAGGTCCTGATCCAACACATGCCTTTCTTGAATCGCGTCCAGTCATCTTTTCCGGGGGCTCTGTTGACACCAATTTTTACAGGGGAGAGGCGCTCGAACCGGGCAATCGCATCCAGGGTCCGGCAGTGGTTGTCCGTTCCGATACCACTATCCTGCTTGGCGCAGCTGATCGGGCGGACGTGGATCAATACAATAATCTTCGCATCGAGGTGGGAGAATGAACTACGACCCGGTCCGCCTCGAGATCTTCAAATACCTCTTCGCCGCGATCGCAGAGGAAATGGGAACGGTGCTGCGTAAAGCCAGCTATTCCCCCAACATCAAGGAGCGGCGGGATTATTCCTGTGCCATATTCGATTCTCAGGCGAAGATGATCGCCCAGGCGGCTCACATCCCCGTTCATTTGGGCTCAATGCCGCTGTCGGTTCAGGCCGCAGTGGAGCATTTCAGTGGAGATTTGCATCCCGGTGACGTGGTTGTCCTAAACGATCCCTTTCGCGGCGGTACTCACCTTCCGGATATCACCATGGTTTCCCCGGTCTTCCTCCCCTCGCCTGAAATAAAAGGTTCCGGGAGTGAGCTGATCGGATTCGTTGCCAGCCGCGCCCATCACGCGGACGTGGGAGGCATGACCCCCGGTTCCATGCCGGTGGGACGCGAGATCTTTCAGGAGGGTCTGATCATCCCGCCGGTGAAATTGGTCCGTTCTGGTCGGATGGACCAGGATCTCCTAAAGTTGATTTTAGCCAACGTCCGCACACCGCTCGAACGTCAGGGAGACCTCTCCGCGCAGATTGCCGCCAACCAGCGCGGTGCGCAGCGCTTTGTCGATTTACTCACTCGCTATGGGCTGGAAGAGGTGACTGGTATCGAGCATCAGCTTCTCGCCTACACCGAGCGCATGACCCGCCGCCTCATTGGATCCATCCCGGATGGGATCTACCGCTTCACCGACCGGCTTGACGATGATGGCGTCGGGGACCAACCCGTACCGATTACGGTAGCCGTAAAAATCCATGGAGATTCAGCGACAGTCGATTTCACCGGTTCAGCACAACAGCAGTCCGGCAGCGTCAATGCTGTTCTTGCCATCACCCTCTCAGCAGTCTATTACGTCTTCCGTTGCCTGCTCGGGATGGATGTGCCTAACAATACCGGCTGTCTCCTTCCCATCGAAGTCATCGCCCCTCCCGGGACGGTGGTCAATGCTCTGTCCCCCGCGCCGGTCGCGGGGGGGAATGTGGAAACTTCCCAGCGCATTGTGGACGTGTTGCTCGGCGCTCTCTCCCAGGCTTGTCCCGACAAGATTCCTGCTGCCAGCCAGGGGACGATGAACAACCTCACAATCGGCGGTAAGAGCCTCCCTCCCCTTTCAAGTGGAGGGGATGGTATGGAGACCCAAACTTTTGCCTACTATGAAACCATCGGTGGAGGGATGGGGGCGCGTCCAACTTCCGACGGACCCTCTGCGCTTCATTCACATATGACCAACACGCTGAATACCCCCGTCGAGGCACTCGAGTATGCTTATCCTCTGCGGGTCCTTCGCTACGAGATTCGCGTTGGTTCAGGCGGCGCTGGGAAATTTCACGGCGGAGACGGAATGATCCGAGAAATCCAGGTTCTCACAGATTGCCTGGTCACGCTGCTTAGTGAACGGCGCAAGTTTCCACCTTACGGGCTGGATGGCGGTGAGCCCGGTAAAACTGGAAGGAACCTGCTCATCCGGGATAACAAAGAAATCCCACTGCCTGGCAAAGGTAGCGTGGAGCTTCGCGCGGGTGACATCCTCTCCATCCACACGCCGGGCGGCGGCGGCTATGGAGTAAAATCATCCTGATGGAATTGCTGACGGATTTTGACCTCACTCTTGGTGTAGACGACGTTTTACGGGGCGAAGGGGCGGACCCGGATATCGTCCGCTCCAAAAAGCCTTCCATGCTGAATGCTGCCACTTTAGCCTTGAATGAAGGTTATGCGAAACTTCACCCGGCAGCTATGATCCACCGTTCCAGGGTCATGGAACACCGCCACGAACGGATCCTCTTGCAGGATGGGAAGGAACTCGCCAGCCCACTTTTAGCTCGCCATCTGGCAGGTGCGGAGCAGGTGGTTTTTGCTCTCACCACCATCGGACCGGATTTGGAAGAGCACGCCTCCTCCCGGATGGGAAAAGACCCGCTCCTCGGAATAGCTCTCGACGGCCTGGGGAACGCCGCCGTGAAGGTCCTCGGCGAGCAGGTCTGCATGCGCATCGGGAAGCAAGCCGAGGCCGTCGGCCTGACTGCCTCTACCCCGCTCAGCCCCGGCGAACCGGAATGGCCTGTTGAAATCGGTCAGCCGCAGATCTTCGCCCTCCTGGATCCCTCCCGCGTCGGGATTACGCTCACCTCCGGCGGGATGATGGTCCCCAAAAAATCCATTTCGTTCGTTGTCGGCGTCGGCCCGGATATGAGCCGGGATGATTTTTGCGAACTTTGCAGCTTCAATGAAAGGTGCCGTTACCGCCATGCCTGAGGTATTCCAAATTGACTTCGAACCCCTCGGCCGGCGCTCTGAAATCACAACAGGGAAGACTTTGCTGGACGCAGCCCAATCTGCTGGGGTGGGACTGGCTGCCGTCTGTGGCGGGGTGGGCACCTGCAATGAGTGCCGCCTCCGCCTGGCAGCTGGGACATTAACTCCGCCTACTGCGGT
>JBGOZL010000400.1:0-3188 GCA_041480185.1 Anaerolineae bacterium | reverse complement strand
CGGTTGCCACCTGTGGTAGCCAGGCGTGCCCGGCACGTCATCGAGGAAATTGCCCGCACGGAACTGGCGATGGCACTCCTCGAAAATAACAACGCCGCCGGGTTTGGCGGACTGATGAACGCCTGCCACGTCAGCCTGCGTGATCTGTATGAGGTCTCCTGCCCCGAATTGGACACCATGGTTGCGTTGGCGCAATCCCTTCCGGGTTGTTATGGCGCCCGTCTAACCGGGGGCGGGTTCGGAGGCTGCACTGTTAACCTGGTTGCCGCCTCAGCTGGTGATTCTTTCGCCGGGCAATTGGCAGCCGGGTACGAAAAGGCAACCGGTCTCCATCCTGAAGTTTTCATTTGCCATGCTGCAGATGGTGCCAGCGTGGAGACGGCTTAATCAGTTTTTTGGGGCTTTGGGGGATTGGTGGGCAGCATAGCTGCTCACCAATCCCTCCGGATTTTCTTCATGCCGGGGCGGTGACAAGCTGCCATTCGCGAAACACCCTTTTGAAGCAGTCATTTCGACGCCATCGTGAAGCATCCCTTGGAACCAGGCATCGAGGGGGCGGTGGTAGGGAGTGCGGACTGACGTTCAGTCTTAAAAATAATCTTCTGCGGGGTTAAATGTTTTGTCATTGATGGATGAATCGGGTAAAATCATCCAATGAGCGAAAAAGAATTCATCCCAAAATGTGTCTTGTCGATCCATGCCCACCCAGACGATCAAGAATTCACTGTCGCAGGTTTGCTTGCCCGCTGGGTGCAGGCCGGGTGTGACGTGATTTCCGTTATCGTTACCAGTGGCGGAGCGGGGTCGAACGATCCCTCCAGGGATGCAGACTATATGACGGAGCTTTCCACGTTGCGGGAAGCTGAGCAGTCCGCAGCCAATGCAGTTACTGGTATTCGCGAAACCGTCTTCCTGCACTATCCCGATGGCGTACTGGAACCCACCTTGGGCCTGCGACATGATCTGACCCGTGTCATCCGCCAATACAAACCCGAGGCGGTCGTCACCGCCGACCCGCAGGGCGTGTTCTACGGCAATGGGTATATCAACCACCCCGACCACCGCGCCGCTGCCCAGGCTGCGCTTTACGCTGTCTTCCCCTCCTCGGAGACGCGCCTGATCTTCACTGATCTGCTCAAGGAAGGATTGGAGCCCCACAAGGTGAAGCGGCTGTATGTCCACGGGTCGGAGAAATCCGATACTTGGGTGGACATCTCAGCGACGATCGACACAAAAATATCCGCCCTCAAGAAACATGTCAGCCAGTTGGGGGATTGGGACCCGGAGAAAATGATCCGCGAGTGGGCGGCAGAGGAAGGCAAGGACCATGGGCTTGAATTCGCCGAATCCTACAAAGTGATGGTCCTGGATGAAGATGAAGCGGGAGATAAAAATATATCTGACTCAACCCCTTAGCCGCTGGGACACCTAGAATCCCTGGGAAATAATTTATGCCGCCAAGAATAATCCTTGGCGGCTCATAGTTTCTCTTTGCGACTTTATGTCTTGGTGGTTTCTTTTAGTTATTTTTTATTTCCACGCATGCCCAGTAGGGACGCGGAGCTCAATGCGAATAGCAGCGCATATGCTGCAAAGACTGCGAAATATCCCAGCCCCATGTAATAGTGGTTAATATAATCCGCCACTAATCCGCCGATGCCGGCGCCAATGATGCCCGCACCCGCCCCGGCCAGGTTTGAGACGCCCAGGTACCGTCCGGCCTCGCCCGCCGGCACCAGGTCCGTACCGAGCGCCCAGTTGGCGGTCATGAACAGGCCGGTCGCTAGCCCGATGATCGTCCCCGCAACATAGACGATGGCCAGGTTTGGGATCCAGATGGTGATCAGTAGCACAACATTCCCAACCGCTGCGACAACCCCGCTGATGGCCACCAGCCGGGTGCGACCGATTTTATCAGAGATCCAGCCGCTGGCGAGAGCCGTCAGCACGATAAAAGCGCCGATGATGGAGGTGATGGTGCCAGTCAGGCTGGAGGCACCCTCATTGGTCAGTTTGAAAGCGTACATCAGGAAATAAAAGATGGAACCCTGGATGGACGTGACCGCCGCCAGGAACATCAGGCGGTTGACGATCCACCAGACGAACCCGGATTGTTTGCGGACTTCGTTGCCGATTGTGCCCAGGCAGCCCGCCCAAACCCCGGCCACTACAGCCACAGCCATTGCAGCTGCCCCGCCCATCCCCACGCCCACCGACAGGGCAGTAGCTTTTGCCGCGAATATCAGGGTGACTAGCCCAGCCAGCCCCCCCACCAGACCGCCGCCTACCAGCCCGGCCAACGCTCCGATTGCGATTCCACCTAACATCCCGAGTACGCGGATCATCGGCGGCCAGAACGGTGTCGTGGGTTTCTCCACGAGCGGCGTCTCCTTGACAAAGATCATCGTAATGAGCGTGACTACCAGTAGGGAAGCGCCGGTGACGAAGATCGCTAAATTAAGATTTCCCGCGCCGACCATCTTCGCGATGGTCAGGCCTACCAGGATGACCGGCAGCAGTTCCATGATGGCTTTGACGGCCGAGGCGCGTCCGCGCTGGTCCTCGGGAACTAGGTCAGGGATGAGACCTTGCAAAGGACCGTGCGAAATGTTGGAGGAGAACTGGATGAGCAGGACGGAGATCAGCAGTGCCCAATAGGTCTGGGAGAGCGCGATCGCCAGGAGGAAGAGGCAGTCGAACAACGCTCCGACCAGGATGTAGGGCCGTCTTCGCCCAAAGCGCGAGGTGGAGCGGTCGCTTAATAATCCAGCTGCAGGCTGGACTAGCATTGCGATCACCAGCCCCGCCGAGCGCATCGCACCCAGGGCGGTATTCTTGATGGCTTCCGGGGCGAAGATACCCACCAGGTACGGCATGAAAATCGAACCCAGGGCTGTGTTGCGGATGTTCAGGCCAAGCCAGAACAGGTTGATGGTGAGGTAGTCGTACCAGCGCAAGCGTTTCATGAATATTCTCCTTTTACTTGTCATTGCGAGGAGCGTATTGTGCGACGACATCGTCCCGATGCTCTTCCTGGAAGCAATCTCCTGGGATACGGGGCGAGGCCTTCATCTTTCCTCGTGTCGACATTCTCGACAAGGGAACACCTGTCTCAACCATGTGATGCACTTACTCACCAATGATCTTCACCAGCACCCGTTTCCTGCGGCGACCGTCGAACTCTCCAT
>JBGOZL010000399.1:0-3195 GCA_041480185.1 Anaerolineae bacterium | reverse complement strand
TTCAAGGCTTCGGTGGCAGAGACGGCGACAGCGCTTTCGATGGTCGACTCGGCCAGGGCGGTGGCTTCGGCTCCGCGTCGTTCGGTATACGAGCGCACCAATGCTTTCATCGCCTCCTTGACCTTGGTCGCCTCCGTGGTCGAAAGGTCTGTGCCCTGCGACCCAACCGGACTGGCTGCACCGATGGCTGTTTCCGGGGCCATGGCTGCCGCGTGACCTGCCAGTGTGATGACCGTCCCGGCGCTGGCGGCCCATGCCCCGTTAGGGGTGACATAGACCACCACCGGTATACTGCTGGCGCGGATATCTTCTGCCATAACCTGCATCGGGCCAAGGCCGCCGCCGGGCGTGTTAAGTTGCAGGATGATCACTTCCGCACCGGTCTGCTCTGCGGTTTTGATGCCGCGCGAGAGATACGTCTGCGTAGCCGGCGTGATGGCTCCATCGATGGTCAACACCAATGCCACCGGTCCGGCGGCTGCCGCATGGATCGGCTGAAAGAGAAATAGTATCAGGGAGAAACCAGCCAGTAAAATTCGGGGAAATTTCATTGGGTCACTTGTAAAAATGATTATAAGCCAGAATACGACCTTTGCTTGTCCACCCGTTGGACTTCGGCTATACTCCCTTCCATGCACACGATTGACCGAAAATGGATCGAATTATCCGGTGGATACCAGGACATCCAATCGTTCAAAACGAAATTGGAGGTCGAGTTTGGCCGGGCGGTCAAGGTTGGTCATAAACTGCAGTTTCGCAAGGAATTGACGGAATGGCAAAAGAAGCGCCGTATCTTTTTTGCATTGATGGCAGTTGCACCGCTTTCCATCATGGCACTTTGCCTTACATCCTTTTATTTCCGGGATGTCGCCTGCGTCATCATCTATTGGGCGTTGCTGGTTTTGGTCATCCTGGTCACACTGGCAGTTGCAGGGCGGCAGTACATCCGCGAAATGGTGAACGGTAAGCCGGTCCCGCACTCCGGTGAAGCGCTGGTGGTGGATTTGGAAGGACGCTGGTGGGAAAGCCTCTCACCAATGGATCTGGTGGATGAGAAAGCCGGTAAAAAGGGGAGGGGAGGCCTCCAGAGTCTGCTCGCCCACTCCCTTCCGGACTCTTATATCTTTCAAAGCCTCTCTCCTGCTGGTTTGCTTTTGCTCGGCCCTTCGGGGATCTGGATTTTTATCGTCGCGGACTGGAAAGGACTGGTTATCAAGCAGGAAGGTGTCTGGAAGCAGGTTGTGACTCTGCACGATAAAATCGGACGAAGGCAGCTCGAGGAGAAGACGCATGTCCCGGGTCCCGATGACCTGTGGCTCCAATATAAACAGGAAGTTGTAAAAAAGATCGAATCTCATTTTCCTGAACAAGCCGGGATCCTGAACCTGATCCAGGGCGGCGTGATTTTTTCCTCCCCGAAGGTAAATCTCGAAAAAAAAAGGATCCAGGACATTTCCGCCTCCTATGGCCTGCCAAAAGCCTGGGCTGAGCGCCTCCGTCGAGCCCAGCCACTGGACGAATTCAAGCCGGAGAGGCAATTGGAAATCCTGGATGTTCTGACCGGTCCGGGTGACGGGCAAACTGTTTCGGCCAGGGAAGAGGCGGAGCGCCAGTATCGCCTGGCTGTAGAGGAATTGAGGGATTACGTCGCGAAACTGGTGAAATGACGGGTTGACCGTCTGCGCCCCTCACGGTAGAATAACAATCCATCGCGGGCGTAGTTCAGTGGTAGAACGCTTGCCCTCCAAGCAAGATATCGTCGGTTCGAATCCGATCGCCCGCTCTGCCCCCAGAGACACCGTCTAATTCAGCCAAAATTGGCAGAAAGACGGTGTTTTATGTTTGCCCAAACAAAATCGCATTCAAAATGGCTTCCTGCCTCGGTAGATCTCATTAATGCCTACACATTGAGACCGTCGATGATCGTGAAACAATGCCTTCTGAGCAAATTTTCACGCGAAAACGACTACAAACGAATGACCGTTTTTAAGCATCATATAATTAGATCAGCTTGCGTGAAACATTTTCGTCGCAGGAAGACCGTCATGGGATTTTGGCATATATGCAGCCGACCAGCCCTACACGTATCTTCGGTAAGAAAGCTCATCGACGATTCATATCCTCGATGTGGCTGACAGCGTCTTGACGACGCCTCAGCTCAACACATCGCGTTTGACTTACTACCCATATGGATTTTAAGGCTCTGAAAACCCTCCGTTTGGGAGGATTTTCCCCATACACCCAGTTTTATGTGGGTTTTCTCGCTGGCACTGTGGCTGCAGGGTGAGGGGAATTGGATGATCTTTAATTATCAAGAAATTCCCTCACGGCAAATCCAAGCAGGAGGAGACGGAGGCACACCAGGAGGGCTCGCTACGGAAATACCGAGGAGACAATGGAGGGCTCAACATGATCGGGTTAAGTTGTTAAAGTACAAAAGATCACGCGGCAAGGAAAATCAGCGACCATCCCTTGCCATGATAATATTATAGAACAAATATTCTAGTCTGTCAAGCAGATGGAACTGGCCTTCAGGAAATAACTTGGACAAGAAATTCGAATTTATACCCGAACCTCAGTGTAGAGCGTATAAGCTCATCGCCCTGCCGGGCCTGGTTGATCCAGGTCACAACCCTGGGAAATCTCGAGGTTGGAAAAACCACAAGTGTAACATTTCGTAGCGAACAAACAAACCCCCAAAGATGGGAGGTGGCAGCTTTGCGTTTTGCTTCCTTTGGTCGGTGACCATTTTGGATATACCTCAAGATAGCAGTTCACAGTTATAATAGCGACGCATCGCGTAAAATGACCTCTTGTCCATCTTGCCCAAGCAGTGTCAATGGTCGCAAGAGCGATCTTTGGAAGGCTCGTCCCGCCGAATAAATAACCTTTTGTCCTCCAAGCAAGATATCGTGGGTTCGGGTCCCATCGCTCGCTCAATAATTAAACCCACGAAGGATAAAAAGATTTGCCCTGATCCGAGGCGGCGAGCTCGCCGAAGCAATATTTGTAGGGACCAAAAAGATATATTGTTCCTTCAAAACTTCCATAGAGCATATTATCCGGGCCCGTGGCGCAGTGGTTAGCGCAGGCGACTCATAATCGCTTGGTCGCAGGTCCGACTCCTGCCGGGCCCACCTAATCTAGCGGTAAACCACCTTATAACCGCCATATATAGGCATAAAAAGAGCTTCC
>JBGOZL010000398.1:0-3217 GCA_041480185.1 Anaerolineae bacterium | reverse complement strand
CGAAACTTTTCCGCGCCGCCTTATCCGCTACGCCCAACTTGGTTTAAAGGACCGGCTGCTAGGCAGCAAGGAATTATGGCTGTGTTACAACTGCGGAGAATGCACCCAAACCTGCCCCCAACAGGCCGACCCTAGTGAGTTCATGGCCACCACCCGCCGTTACGCCATCGCCAGTTACGATCCACTTGGCCTGGCGAAACTGCTCTATACGTCTCCCATCCTGAGCTCCATCTTCCTCGTTCTGCTCGCCGTGGTGATCGGCTTCGGTGTTTACTCCCTTCATGGCCCCATGCCGACCGACACGCTCAAGTTCTTTGAATTCATCCCCTCATCGGTCATCCATACCTTCGGCGTGATTGGAATGGTCGTTGTCGGCTTGCTGATTTTGGTGGGCATGGTCAACATGATCCTCAAGGTGCGAAGCCAGGGGATGAAGGGGATGCGCACCAACTGGCTGAACGCGCTTTGGGAGGCTGTCGTGGTCGATGCGCTTACCCAACGCCGCTTCCAACGCGACTGTGATACTGCCACCGATAAACCAGCCTGGTACCTGCAAAAATGGTTCGTCCACGCCTCCATGCTGTGGGGCTTTCTCGGACTTCTGCTCGCCACCGCCCTCGACTATGCCCTCGAACTACTCGGCCTCAAAGCGACGGGGACCTGGGTGCAATTCTGGCATCCGATCCGCCTGCTCGGCACGATTGCCGGATTGTCCTTGGTCTATGGTACTTCGATATCACTCATTCGTCGCCTCCGCAAAACGGACGAAACCACTGCACATTCAACAGTCTCCGATTGGGCGTTTCTCATCTTGTTGTGGCTGACCGGCGTGAGTGGTTTTATGCTGGAAATCGCAGTCTACCTTCCCACTCCCGCTCCGTGGGCGTACTGGACTCTGCTAGGTCACATTTCCGTGGCAGCTGAATTGCTATTGCTGTTGCCCTTCACAAAATTTGCGCACGCCATCTATCGCACAATCGCGCTCTATTTCCATGCGCTCAAACCCATCCCTGTTACCAAGCCGGCCAAGGCCGGAACGGACTGATGATTTCACCTTCATTCGGCATAACGCGACCAAAAAGTCGCTTACGCAAATCCATCAACATTCAAAAAGGAGAATACTATGGCTAAGCAAAAAATGGCAGTCGTCTGCAACGGCGACACCCCGGCGAACCTCATGCCGACTTTGATCTTCTCCTCATCCGGCATCGCGCTGGACTACGAAGTGCATGTCTTCGTCTGCCCGGCGGGTGCGCGCTGGTTCGTGAAGGGTGAGATGGAGAAACTTGGCACGCCCAAGGGCATGCCCAATCCGGTCAAACTCTTCAATGACATTCTCGACCTGGGCGGAGAGATTGTCTTCTGCGAACTGGCTCTGGAGAATAAGGATATCAAGCCCGAAGACCTGCGCGATCCCCGCATTAAGATCAAGAAGGCTCCGCCCTACCTGATGGATGTCGAGGGCGCCAGCCAGACCTACGTGTTCTAATCACTGAAATCGAAAGCCTGGCATCTGTTATGGGAACAGATGCCAGGCCAATGTCAATCGACCTGTTACCGAAGCGCTTTCCGCTTCCTGGATTTCACCTGCTTCATTGCGTCCTTTTCGGGCAGGTGAAGCAAATCCGCGTTTTCAGGCGCATGAATGAAACTCCAGAAAGCGTCCCGCGAACGATTGGTTTCGCCGAGCCCCTTCCGGACCATGTAAATCGTGCGCTCCAGATTCAACCCCTCCACCGGAACGTCAATGACGCTGCCGCGTTCCAGGGGATAGGTGGCCGCCAGGGTGGAGACGAATCCCATACCGTAACCGGCTGCGACTGTACGGACAATGGCTTCGGCATTGCCCACTTCCATAAAGATATTGAGGTCCTCCAGGCTGATGTCGTGCTTGGCCAGTTCCTCGAGCACCACCCGGCGGGTACCCGAGGTCTGCTCGCGTATGATAACCGGCTCTTCCAATAGTTCCGACGGTTCAATAGAGGCCCGTAAAGCCCAGCGATGGGTGGCTGGTACGATCAGCGAAATGCGGTCGTGGAAGAACTCCTGGGCTTCCAGTTCCGGATTATCGATCTCCCGACTGATCACCCCCAGGTGGGCATTCCCGTCCAAAAGGTCGAGGGTCACCTGCTCGGAGGCGCAGGCCGGGATACTGATCTGGATTCCCGGATAGCGCTGGCGGAAACGGGCAGCCAGTTGTGGCAGGATGTACTTACCAGCGGTGGTACTGCAGGCTATGTGCAAATTTCCCTGCACCTCTTCCTCAAGTGAGGACATCATCTCCTGTATGTTTTTTGTGTCGTGCAGCAGGCGACGCGCCCAAGGCAGCAGGATGCGTCCCGCTTCGGTCAGGCGCAGACCTGCCCCGCTCCGCTTGAAAAGTGTCACCCCCAGTTCATTCTCGAGGGTCTTGATCTGGTGGCTGACCGACGGCTGGCTCAGGTGAAGCTGCTTTGCAGTTTCCGAGAAGTTCAGAGTCTCCGCGGCACGCAGGAAGGTTTCGATTTTGATGAGGTCGATCATATCAGCCTCCAAAATAATCTTATTCCGGGCGCAAGATTACGGTTTTTTGCTCCCGGAGGCTGAACATCGGTCTTACTGGCGCAATGGAAAGGTATATTAGGAATCATTATAATCGCAGAAATAGGGCTCCAGACCCAGTATACACCAAGGAGAAAAGGTTCCGGGAGGGAAAGATAAACAGAAAAGATCGTTCCAATTTGGTTTTCTTTCCCTGTCTCAGCCAATCTAAATAAAGGTGGCTAAAGGCTGATAATAACCTCCTTAAGGAATGAGCCCACAGGAAATAAAAAAGAGCTCCTGATTTCCATACCTAAAATAATGCCTAAAATAATGCTTGACAATTGATGGCTATATGCTATACTGGGGTATAGTATATGTTCATTAAAAGGTGATTCCCAAATGCCCATTTACGAATATGAATGTAATCGATGTGGTGAACCTTTTGAAAAAATGGTCCGCTATTCCGAAGCCGATCAACTCCCTGCCTGCCCCAAGTGCGCCAGCAAAGATACCCATAAGAAAATGTCGGTCGTCGCTTCCTTTGGGACTTCAGGTTTAGGAGCGGCAAGTTCAACCGGCAGCAGTTGTGGTTCCTCCGGAGGTTTCACCTGAGCCGGATGATTCTAATCCGACCGTGAGCCGGATTAAGATGAAGGACAAGAAGATATGAAGATAAAGAATCTCGAAACCAAGG
>JBGOZL010000397.1:0-3218 GCA_041480185.1 Anaerolineae bacterium | reverse complement strand
CCGTACGCGCGAGCGCGCTGGGCGTCCTTCGGGTAATCGGCGTTGGCCCACACCTGGACGCCGGGGGCTTTGCGGCCATCGGCCAGGGTGCGGATGTCTTTGCGGGCGGTAATCTCGTCGGCCCAGGTCAGCAGGGTCAACAGTTCAGTCTGCTTCTCGAGGCTTGGGGCGGTGGCCGAAATCTTGCCGATGAATACCTGTCCGGTTGTGCCGTCCACGGAAATCCAATCGCCTTCCTTAACTACCTTCCCATTCACATCCATGGTGCGATTCTCGAGATCAATTTTTATCATCGAGGCACCAACCACGCACGGGATGCCGAATTGACGAGCAACCACGGCGGCATGGGAGGTTGCGCCTCCCTCGCTGGTCAGTACACCTTGGGAAGCGATCATGCCATGAACATCATCCGGCTTGGTGAAAGGCCGGACCATTATGGTAGCCTGCTTGTTTTCCTTTGCCATTTTCTCAGCTGTATCGGCATCAAAATATGCCTGACCGACAGCCGCTCCCGGCGAAGCATTGACACCTTTGGCATAAACGACAGATGTCTTCTTCACCTTCTCGTCAAATTGAGGATGCAGGAGCGCATCCACTACTTCGGGTGTAACACGTAACACAGATTCTTCCTTATTAATCAAGCCTTCGTTAGCCATGTCGATTGCGATCTTGATCGTAGATTTCGCCGTGCGTTTACCGTTGCGGGTCTGGAGCATCCAAAGTTTGCCACGCTCGATGGTGAACTCGACATCCTGCATATCCTTGTAATGCTTTTCCAGCTTGCCGGTAATATCCATGAACTGGTTGTAGACATCCGGCATAGTTTTGACAAGATTCTCGATCTGGTCTGTATTCCGGATGCCAGCCACCACGTCTTCTCCCTGGGCATTAAGCAGGTACTCGCCCATCATTTTCTTATCGCCGGTAGAGGGGTTGCGGGTAAAGGCCACGCCCGTACCGGAGTCATCGCCCATGTTCCCAAAGACCATGGTCACAATATTGACTGCCGTTCCGAGGTCATCAGAGATATTGGTGGCTTTGCGGTAATCAATGGCCCGTTTGCCCATCCATGATTCGAACACGGCCTTGGTGGCCAGTTCCATTTGCTTGTAGACATCCTGAGGGAAATCAAAGCCAGCTTGTTTCGTAAATGCCAGTTTGAAGGTCTCTACCAATGCCTTCCAGTCTTCAGATGTCATTTCGATGTCGAGCTTGTATCCCTTGGATGCCTTGTACTCGGCCATGGGATGTTCGAAAACCTCGTCACCGAAATTGAAGACGGTGGTGCCAAACATCTCGATCAGGCGGCGATAAGAATCATAGACAAAGCGGGGGTTTTTGGTCAACTTGATCAAGCCGTCCACAACCTGGTCGTTCAAACCAATGTTGAGAATGGTGTTCATCATCCCGGGCATGGAGAACTTTGCCCCGGAACGGCAGGATACCAGTAATGGGTTCGACGGGTCGCCGAATTTCTTCCCGGCCTGTTTCTCAACTACCTGCAGGGCAGCCAACATCTGGTCCCATAATCCCTCGGGGAATTGACCAGTCTTGCGGAATTCATTGCATGCTTCTGTTGTGACGGTGAATCCGGGGGGGACCGGAACCCCTGCACGGGTCATGTCGGCCAGGCCGGAACCTTTACCGCCCAGAAGTGCACGCACACCATCCCACGAACCAGCAACTGTTTCCACCTGCGCGACTTCTTCAAAAAGATAAACCCATTTCTTACCCTTAGCCATTTTGGCCTCCTACTGATGAAATATGATGTCTACATTCGAATAAAACAACGAACACAGCCCATTTCGACCAATTTTTGAATAAATACACAATCTGAGAGTTTACCACAAACCTGTCTTACAACCGCTGACAATTTCCAGTTTGGGGGGGAGCGTCTCCGTATTGGGGCAGGTCATCCTTAACGCTTGATTAACCAGAAAGCCATTTTGTAAAGCATCTGCAAAGCGCAGACTGACCTCAATGAGGGATAATGTGATTAATACTGGTGGAGCTGATATGACCCTAAAAGTACTTGCAATTGATGATGATCATGCAATGACGGAATTGCTTACCCTGCTGTTAAAAACACATGGTTTTAATGTTTTTACAGCCAACACGGGTGAAGACGGCGTTTCGCTCGCCCTGAAAGAGTCCCCGAATGTGATCATCCTGGATCTGATGATGCCCGGCATGGATGGCTGGCAGGTGTGCAGCAAAATACGCACCTTCAGCGCTGTGCCCATCCTGGTTTTCTCAGCGCTCGACAGCCCCGGCATGGTAGCAAGTGCCCTGGACGCGGGTGCGGACGATTACCTGGTTAAACCCGTTCCCAGCGGGGTGCTGATCGCACATTTGAACAAACTGACCCGCCGGCCGGGTATGAACAACGGTGATAAATTTAAACCTCAAACTGCCCCCATATCTTTATAGATTTATCCAATTATCAAGCGCAGGCCAGAAGCCTGCGCTTTGTATTTATGTTAAAATCAGATCGGTTCCAAAAAGGGAACCGCATTTTCCATGCAAAAAAACCCATTGGAGTTATGCCATGCGAACCTGTTCAAAGTGCAACGCCACGTCCCCGGATGACGCCTTGACCTGCGTCTCCTGCAACGCCAACTTAAGCGAATTCTCCGCCACCAGCGTGGCCCTTAAGCGCATGCAAGCCAACCCGCGCATCAGGTCCATCCGAGTTTCTGTGGCGGATGATGCCTGTCCACATTGTTATGAATTGCTTAAAACCTATTCAAAGATTGAGGTTCCTCACCTGCCCCACCAGGGCTGCTCGCATGAGAACGGCTGCCGGTGCTTTTATGAACCGGTACTGGAAGAAACTGCGATCGTTGGAAAAGTCGCAGATTAATACTCACTAATCCTCCCCCCAGCAAAACGGGGGAGGATTTATTTAATAAAGATTTTCAGAGCCTCAGCAGTGACACGCGGAGCATCCATCATCGGCATGTGCCCAACCCCCTCGATTTCAGTCAAATAGCCTTCCTTAACAACCTTTTGAACCGCGCGGGCACGTTCCACGGGGATCAATTTATCTGCAAAGCCGTGAACAAGCACGACCGGAAAATCCAATTCCTGTAACAGTTGAATGGAATCCTGTCGCTCAGCCATAGCGTGCAGCGCCCCAGCCAAACCCTGTGGATTCTGTTTCATCATCAGTTTCCTTAGCCGTGCCTGGAGATCGGGATTATCCGTCAACCTGATTG
>JBGOZL010000396.1:0-3222 GCA_041480185.1 Anaerolineae bacterium | reverse complement strand
GATGTGGCGCGATTTCAGGGGGAATGTCTTTATTCAGGAAGAAAAGAACGGCACAGTTATCACGAGAACATTACTTAGCGACAATGATAAGCTTACTACCTTCGCGTTAGATAAAACATTGATCAATGAACAATTTAATCCGCTTACCGGAGAATTTTCTGCTGCACCGATTTTGGAAGCAAAGAATTTAACAACTGATCTGGTGTATGGCAAACAATATTTTCAGGAATGGCATCACGGGTCCATTGTTCACCGGTTGGGAATTGACGGCGCTGGGCAGTGTGGTCCTCTCCAGTGCAACCTATCTGATTCTCTCCCTGGCTGGCATCTTCGTCCTGATCGGTTTCCTGCGCCTCCGTCGCTGGAGCTGGGTGCTCCTCATGGCTTGGACGGGTATGTCGCTGGTAATCTCTTTGATGGATTATTTTTACTCGCACCCTAATTACGCCGTGATGGCATCCAATGTCATCATAGCCTTCGCATTGAACATTACCGATGTACAGCGCATTTATGGGATAAGGAGGGATGATGGCTCCTACCTCTAATCGCCCGAGTGCTCCGGTCACCGCCTCCGACCTGGAACTCCTCTGCAAATTTGAACCGGTTGCATGCTATACCAAAGGCGAACAATTCTTCCCGACGGATATTGACCATTATGTAAAGGAAAGTTCCCTGTGGGAACATCACCCGGATGGTCGTGATGAACTCCTTGTCAGACAGGGCGAACTCACCCTGGAAAAGTTGGTTGAGCCCCGCCCCGCTGAGTTCGGCTCGGTCCGCTATCTGCGTTTTATCGAGTCCCTCAGCTTGACAGAATCTGCCCGGGTACTGGCAGACCAGGTCGCCCTGAGACGAGAACTCGGTAAATATTTTCATGCTGGCATTGGCCGTCTTGCACGCGGGGGCATCCTTCCCCGCCTTGTGGATGGGCTTTTCTCACTCTCGTTTCTACTGCGTGGTAAAGTTTCGGCTGCCACAGCCGCGGCCGCGGAATTGGATTACAACGAAATTTTAGCCAAGGACCGGAAATACCCCTATTATGGCCGCGTCACTCATCAAAGCGGCTGGACCATCCTGCAGTATTGGTTTTTCTTCTGCTTCAACAGCTGGCGCTCTGGCTTCCATGGCGTTAACGATCATGAATCCGACTGGGAGATGATCACGATATATTTATATGAGCAGGACGGGCAGTTAATTCCGGAATGGGCTGCCTACGCCTCGCATGATTTCAAGGGGGATGACCTCCGTCGTCGTTGGGACGATCAAGAAGAACTCAAAATGGCTGAGGAAAGCCACCCGGTGATTTTTGCTGGGGCTGGGTCGCATGCCTCTTATTTCCGGAAGGGGGAATATCAGGCAGAGGTCAATCCGCCCTTGCCGGGTTGGATTTCAGGCCTGATTCATTCATTTGACAAGATTTGGACAGAAACCCTCGGGCAGCCGGCGATTAATGTTTTCCATATCCCATTCGTGGATTTTGCTCGCGGCGACGGTCTCCACATAGGTCCTGGGGAATCCCAAACCTGGTCCCCGGTGCTAATCGATGAGTCTACACCGTGGGTGGGTCAATATCGGGGGATGTGGGGGCTTTTTGCCCGCGACCCGATCTCCGGGGAGAATGCTCCTGCCGGTCCCATGTACAACCGGGATGGGTCGCCGCGCGGTTCGTGGTATGACCCTCTTGGGTTCGCTGGTCTCGATAAAGTTCCTCCACCTCCACAATTGCAACCAATGCTTTCTGATAATTGTGCCCGGGTCTCACGTCGCCAGCAGGAACTGGATAAACTGGTTCCGGAGAAAGCAGCAGAACTCCAGGAGAAGGGTGCCAGGCAAAAAGGGATGGAAGGCAATCCGCACCTGGCGAAGCAGTATGTCGCCCTGGAAAAGGAAATTAGTACCCTCTCCGCCGAGGTTCGCAGCTTGCGCCGAGAACAATCTGAAAATACTGCGTTACTCCAGGGGCTGACCCGCCGGCTGGACCTTATCCGTGCGGGCGGTCAGGATAACCCCCGCGCCCACATCCATGACCTGGCTGTTCCTGACGACCCCACCCTTGTGCTGCGCTTCGACCGCGCTGCTGAAACCTGGGCAGCAGTCAGCCTGAGCCTGTTGCTGTTTGCCATTGCGTCGCTCATTTTCTTCGCCCCCGGTTATCTCTGGGCGGGTCTTGCGGTTGTCCTGATCCTGTTTGTCGTAGCCGAGTCGTTTTTGCGCGGCGCTTTTGTCCAGACAATTGGACGGATCACTTTGATCTTGGCAATGATTTCAGCGTTGATTCTGTTCATCCACTTCTGGAAGTGGATTACCGTGGTTGTGTTGGTGACGATGGGGCTCTCGCTGATGTACAATCGGTTGAGGGAACTCGCAGGATAACCACCGGTTGCATACTCACTCCGCTAAACTTCCAGGATACTCAATCCCGGAAGTTTGGTTTTTAAATACTCTTCAGTGAGTGGATTTGATAATTTCTTGAACAATATTGCTGGGTTCTTGCTAGTAATTTGATTACAAAACAGGTATAGTCGAAAATTAGATATCATTAATTGGACTGGGTTTTATGGTCAACCTTGCAAATAATCTGAAGCTGAAACCCCGTTTTTTTTTACAGAGGCATCCCTATGACCGATCTTCTATATATTGGCTTGACCATCGCATTTTTTCTCCTTAGTTGGGGCTTTATTGTTTTCTGTGATCGACTGATGGAGAATAAAAAATGAACGCTCTCTACCTTATCACCGGCTTGATCACGATTGCCCTTTTCATATATCTGGTGATTGCTCTGTTGAAACCGGAGTGGTTTGAATGAACATTTATAGCTGGCTTCAACTCATCTTTTTCATGGTTGTCTTGATTGCCCTTGCAAAGCCTCTTGGCGCATTCATGGCCAGGGTTTACCAGGGCGATCGGACCTTTCTCGACCCCATCATGCGTTCGGTTGAGAAGTTGATCTATCGCTTGAGCGGTGTCAGCCCGGACCAGGAAATGAACTGGAAAGTCTACGCCTTTGCAATGCTGCTCTTCAACGTCCTAGGGCTGCTCGTTGTTTACGCCTTGGAGCGCTTACAGGGGTTCCTGCCGCTAAACCCACAGGGCTTTGGCGCATTCTCCCCCGACTCCTCATGGAATACGGCTGTCAGTTTCGCCACCAATACCAACTGGCAGGGCTATGGCGGCGAAACGACCATGAGTTATCTAAGCCAAATGTTGGCACTGACCGTACAG
>JBGOZL010000395.1:0-3239 GCA_041480185.1 Anaerolineae bacterium | reverse complement strand
TTCCTACCACACCTGTCCTCTTGCGACATTGGGTGGTAAAGACACGGGCGGGATGAATGTCTATGTACGCGATCTGACTCGAGAACTGGGACGTTTAGGTATCCATGTGGATGTTTTCACACGTTCTCAAAATGAGCATGTGCCACATGTGCTGCATGACTTGGGGTTTGGAAACCGCGTTGTCCACGTTCCTGCCGGGCCTGAGGTTCCAGTCCCGAAAAGCGAACTTGCAGGGTATATTCCCCAATTTGTCGATGGAATATGCCAATTCGCAAAGGAGAAGGGGATTAAGTACGACCTTATTCACAGTCATTATTGGATGTCAGGTTTGGCAGCTGAATCGTTATCGGACATGTGGTCAAGAATACCGATCTTGCAAATGTTTCACACATTAGGGGAAATGAAGAACCGCGTAGCCCGGAGCGAAGCAGAACGGGAAGGATCCTACCGGTTGGATGGTGAACGTAAGGTGATCGCTCGTGCGGATCGTATCATCGCTGCAACTCCAGCCGAGGAAGCTCAACTCGAATGGCTATATAAAGCCGATCCCCTTAAAGTAAAGATCATCCCGCCCGGAGTGGATACCAGCCATTTTTATCCAATACCAGCGGACGAAGCACGCCAATTTATCGGATTGGCTCCAGATGATCGAATGATGTTGTTTGTCGGTCGTATCGAGCCACTTAAGGGAGTTGCAACTCTTATTCAGGCGGTAGCCTGCCTTGCACTTAAGAACTTGAAGGAACCTGTTCATCTTGCAGTCATCGGTGGCGATCTTGAATCAGTTACTGAGGAGATGAGCGATGAGATGGTTCGGTTACAAAGATTATGTGATGAATTAACGGTCGGTAAGATGGTAGTTTTCCTCGGCAAACGCGTACAGGATACCCTCCCTTATTATTATTCCGCAGCAGAAGTGGTAGTGATGCCTTCTCACTATGAATCGTTCGGCATGGTGGCGTTGGAAGCGATGGCTTGTGGCACACCGGTTATTGCTTCCCAGGTGGGTGGACTGGCATTCCTTGTGCAGGATGGCGTAACAGGCTATACAGTCCCTGCGGAAGATCATATTGCGCTTTGTGAAAAGCTGACGGGGTTACTGGGAGAAGAATCTCTCCGCCAGCAAATGGGCAGGAACGCTGCAGAGTACGCTCAAAACTATGATTGGGGGAAAATCGCGAAGCAGATTGTGGGGATTTATACTGAATTGATTGGAAATGCTAAGTAATTTTATCTATACACGGGCGTGAGGTGAAAATTACATTATTTCCTGTTAATATAACAACTTGGTATTCGGCGAGTTCGAGCGGATTAACATGTTGCGTGTATTCAGGTTATTTTACTAATTTCGTGATCCCGATGATCCGCTAACCTGACTTTATATTCGTTGATCCTTCAACCAGGATGCTACGAAATCCGCAACTTTATTCCATACCTGTTGGTCGATGGTAAAGTGGACTCTTTCTGGAAATTCCTTGTAATCGGTAACCGAAGACGACTGTTTGTACTTGACAAAATTAGCCTTATTAAGCGAAGCCGGGATGGTATGGTCTGCCCCTCCTGCAATAAATAATAAAGGTTGGTGTGGTTTAGCAAAGTTAATCCTGGTAGTTAATGCTTCTCGTGGAACTCGGCGAGATTCAGGAACGACATATTTTTCGTAAGCCGCTTTTTGATCAGATAAAGGCATGGTATTGACAAAAGTGTACTGAAAACGTTTGAAGGACATCTCAATTGGTTTGCTTTGCGATATGAAGGGAGTTATATGTGGCCAATTTGATTTGAGAAATGACCACTTGGTTGAAACTACCCCCATAGGCGGAGCGGAATCTATTGCAATACCTGCGAGAGCCAGGTTTCTTTGAAGCAATAGCTGCACGACCAATCCGCCCATAGAGTGGCCAATTAGAATTGGTTTTTCGTCTAGGGACTTGACCGTGTCCGTATACTTCTCCACCACGCTACTTAATTTGAGTTCTCCCAATTTTGAATCTGGATGGCGGTTGCGTAGTAAATCAATTGGCTGGTCTCGACCTGGCCAGGCAGGAGCAAGACATTTGTACCCTCTGACCTGAAAGTATTTAATCCATTGCTCCCAACACACATTGTTCATGTACATTCCATGAATAAAAAAAATAGTTTTCGATGACATATTTGGGTCCTATTAATTGATGAAACGATTCTATATTGGGGAAGATTAATAACAAACAGCTCTCATAAAATCCCACCCTACAGAGAAATATGGAGAGTCTATTCTTTCATCTTTACATAAAACAATGTAGATCCATCAATTTCCTGCGTGCGCATCTGAAATAAATCTTTATAGCTGGCGATCATGCGGGAGAGTTGACGGTGACCGTACGTGCGCGGATCAAAGCCGGGGTCTAGTTGGTATAAGGCATTTCCCATGTGATCAAGCCGGGCCCAACCGTCCTCTTGTTGGGCAATTTCATACGCCTGGCGGATGATCGGCATGGGGTCGTTCTCGTTATCAGGTTCTGGGGTGGACGCGGGAGTTGCGACCGGGGTGGGAGCACTAACGGGTATCGAGGTAGCGCTGGCAGAGGTTGCTGTTTTTTTTCGGCGTTGGCTTTGTCTCGGTGGTGCTGCGCGGGTGGATTTGTGTTCGGTCACCAGGTTCGAAGTGTAAACGAATACATCGCATGCATTAACAAATGGTTTGGGAGTCTTTTTCTCGCCAATACCCATGACAAAGACACCGGTTTCGCGAATACGTGTAGCGAGCCGGGTATAATCGCTGTCGCTGGACACAAGGCAGAATCCATCCACCACACCGGAATGGAGCAGATCCATTGCGTCAATGATCATTGCGCTATCAGTGGCATTTTTTCCGATTGTGTACCGAAACTGCTGAATTGGTTGCACGGCGTGAAAATTCAGAATATCCTTCCAGGAATTCATGCTGGACGTAGTCCAATCCCCATAGATGCGACGCACAGTCACCAACCCATATTTACCAGCTTCCACAAGTGTTTGGGCTAAAAGGTTGGCTTGAGCATTATCACCGTCAATCAGTATGGCGATCTTATGTCGTGATAAGGAAGAGAGTTGTTCTTCGGGCATTTTTTTATGCTTTCATTTTCATCATAAAACGGAATTTAATTTGGATATGTCATATTATAAGCTCTTTCCAGTATGATTTCTATTTTTCATTCCTTCCACAATTGATAAAACATATCGGAAATACGTATATTTTATACCTCATTGCAGTTAGGAAT
>JBGOZL010000394.1:0-3239 GCA_041480185.1 Anaerolineae bacterium | reverse complement strand
GTTCCACCGACCAGTCCGAACAGGTAAACCCCGATGGCACTGGTGACTTGTACCAGGATCATGAACAAAATTAATTGGGTCTGGGTCATGCCGAATAATACCGCCCCGATGATGGCGGCAAAATCCAGTGCCATCAGGATGCCGTCGTTATAGATCAGGAAAGCGATGATGAAATTGAGGAAATCCCTGAAATGGTGGACTGCTTTAAAGGTATGCCCCAGCCGCTTGAATGCCACAGAGAGATATGTTTTACCTGCAGGAAGGGTGCGCCCCTTGTGCCGCTCTTTGACCCACAGGAATGTGGGCAGGGCTGCCAGGGCAAAGAAAAGGGTTGCGAACGCGAACGAGCCGCGCACTGCCACCAGGTTTAATGTAGGGTTGTTCTTCGTGAGCATGATGGGTGGTAGGATGAACAGCAGGCAAATTACCCCGCCGATCGAACCGATTGCCCAGCCATTGCTTGAAACTGGTCCCATCTCTTCGGGGGAGGCAATTTCCGGCAGGAGCGCGTTATAAAATACCTGGGCTCCGCGATAACCGATCTCTGCCAGGACAAAGGATAGGAACCCCATCACCACATCGCCCTTTTGAACAAAGAACAGCAGGGCGGTAAATACCCATGATAAAGCAGAAAAGACTAAAAGCATCCGTTTCTTGGAAGCCGCAAAATCTGCCATGGCTCCCAGGAAGGGGGATAGAATGGCAACCACCAGCATGGCTGATCCAATTGCCAGGCCCCACAATCGGCTTCCTTCTGCTCCTCCCACCACCTGTCCTTTAAAATAGGCGGAATAGACAGCCAGCAGGATGACCGCTGCGTAGGCAGAATTCCCAAAATCGTAGAAATACCATGCCCAATGCTGGCGCTTGCGCTACTTTTCATCGGAGATCGCATTTCGAGACATGGACACCTCTTTTTTGTACACCTTGGACATCTAATTGTACCAATACCTTTAATCAAATCTGTTATGATTAGATTAACAATCAGGTACCCAAAAAGGTGTGCAACTATGACTTCCAGCGAAGACATTCGTCACTTTAATATTGAAACCGGGGAGGTCTGGGACGCCAATGCCGCGTTCTGGGACGAAAAGATGGGTGATGGAAACGACTTCGTCAATCTCCTCCAGTGGCCGGCTATTCTGCGCTTGCTGGACCCTCAACCAGGTCTAACTATTCTGGATATTGCCACCGGGAATGGTCTCACCGCTCGTAAATTGGCCGCTCTTGGGGCACGTGTCACAGCCTTCGATTTTTCCCCTGAACTCATCAAGCTGGCGCGCGCGCATTCAACCGGATCTCCTTCGATAGATTACCAGGTCCTTGATGCGACCGATGAACCCTCATTGCTTTCCCTGGGTGAAGGGACATTTGATTCCGCTCTGTGTAACATGGGGCTTTTTGACATGGCCAATATCGAGCCGCTGTTCCATGTACTGCCGAAAATCCTAAAGCCGGGTGGCATTTTTGTCTTCACCCTCACTCACCCGGCGTTTAACAATGCTTCCTGTGTCCACGTGGCTGAGGAGATCGATGACGAAGGCGAGATTAAAACCGTTTACTCAGTTAAAATATCCCGCTACATGACCCCTCATCAAATGCATGGTCTTGCTATCCGCGGCCAGCCGAAACCGCAGTTGTACTTCGAGCGCCCGCTCCAGGTTTATTTCAATTTGGGCTTCCGCAATGGGTTCGTCCTGGATGGGTTTGAAGAACGCGCTTTCCCGCCCGGTGCTCCTCAAAAGAACCCGCTGAGCTGGGGCGGAAATTTTAGCGAAATCCCCCCTGTCCTCGTCGCCCGGATGAAATTGAAGGGCGTTCGAACTTCCTAAACTATAATCAGGTTTCGTGTTGGCCTGTGGCTAATCTTATCTTCCTGCTCATCGAGTTCATTGACGAACTCATCTTCGGTGTGACCGAGGCAGCCTGGCCGCTTATCCGCACCGACCTTCACCTGAACTACATCCAGATTGGTCTTGCGCTTAGCCTGCCCGGAATTATTGGAAATATGGTCGAACCTATCCTGGGTATCCTCGGGGATGTTTGGAACCGGCGTGTTCTGATCCTGGGCGGGGGGGTATTTTTTGCACTGGCCTGTATCTTGACGGCTGTTAGTCATAACTTTGTATTCCTGCTAATTTCGTTTATGATTTTTAATCCTTCCTCGGGTGCTTTCGTCAGCCTCTCGCAGGCTACTTTGATGGATTTGGACCCGTCCCGCCACGAGCATAATATGGCGCGCTGGACCTTTGCAGGCTCGGTGGGTGTATTCCTCGGTCCGCTCCTGCTGGGCGGGGCAGCGTATATTGGTTTTGGATGGCGGGGTGTGTTCCTTATCCTGGCTGGAATGGCAATCCTGGTCCTGGTAGGCGCCTGGTGCATCCTGCCGCGTATTTCCCGTATCCACCCACCTTTCCCCGCACTTTCCTCGCTTTGGGAGGGGATTCGCAATGCGCTTAGTGCCCTCAAACGCGGCACAGTGGTGCGCTGGCTTGTGCTGCTCGAATTCTCCGATCTGATGTTGGATGTGCTTTATGGTTTTCTGGCTCTCTACTTTGTGGACGTTGTTGGGTTTTCAGCCTCTAAAGCTGCCCTGGCTGTTGCCGTTTGGACCGGGTTCAGCCTGCTGGGCGATTTCCTGCTCATCCCCTTACTCGAGAGGGTGCGCGGATTGAACTATTTGCGCCTAAGCGTGGTTGCCGAACTTATCCTGTTTCCAGCTTTTATGCTCGTCCCGAACCCATGGGTAAAACTGGTCCTTGTTGGCTTGCTGGGTCTGTTCAATTCAGGCTGGTACGCCATCCTGCAAGGGAACCTATACTCTTCTATGCCAGGTCAAAGTGGCACAGTGATTGCGATCAGCAATATCACCGGGCTTTTCGGGAAACTTATTCCCTTTGGAATTGGCCTTACAGCTGAACGCTTTGGTCTTGGCTCGGCGATGTGGTTATTGTTGGCAGGCCCAATAGCTTTGCTTATTGGCTTGCCTAAAAACCTCCCGGCTTTTGCGACTGATAATAATTGACATGACACCTGAATATGCTCTTTATTTCCACATTCCATTTTGTACTCACCGATGTGCCTACTGCGACTTTAACACTTATGCCGGCCAGGAATCCTTGATCCCAAAATATGTGGAAGCGTTGTGCAAAGAAATTGAAGTTGTAGCCAATTCAGCTCCAGTGCGTTTATCCGCACATACCATTTTCTTTGGGGGCGGAACACCCTCCCTGCTCTCT
>JBGOZL010000393.1:0-3243 GCA_041480185.1 Anaerolineae bacterium | reverse complement strand
GCCAAACGAGCTTGGCTGGAAGATCGGCCCAAGCAGGCGCTGCCCGGCTACACCCCCCTCGAAGAGATATGGCCAGTCCCCGCCAAAGGATCGCTGCAGCAGGAATCGTAAAATCGCGGCGTGCAGTAGGACAATGATGGCAATAAACAATCCACTGCTCGATCTCGACATGCGGATTGGAAAAACATGGTCAATGATTCCATATAAACTAAAAAAGTAAACGCCCATGAGTAGGGCGTAATAGATAAAGAACAGGTTTTCGCTGTGGAAAAGACGCAGGGTGGCAACCACCAGGAAACTGAAAACCGGGGTCGGGTCGGCAGTATTTGCCAGCCAATCCTCGCTCAGGTTTCCAACTCCAGCCTGGGCATACCCATGCAGGAAGTATTGGTTCTGGTTCGAGGTGTACAGGGGTGCCTGGTTGTACGCCAGCGCGAAGATGGACGTGAGCACAACGAACCATGCCAGCCCTGTGTAGTACAACCTGATGTTCCTCCCTTTCGGAAGTACCGAAATGGCACCGGGGTTTATTGAATTTCGCAAGGACATTTTTCCAGCCAAAATTTCCTGCAAGTAAGGAAAACCGCGTAGTGCAAGGGGATTGGAAAACTCGTCTTCTTTGCGCTCCGCGGTTAGGTTTCAGGGACTGATAAAAAATATCGGATCCTGAAATATCGGTTATTCCTGCTTTTTAAATGCTTGTGATCAATGATTTTTACAGGAACTATGTGCCTGCGTCTATTGGATGTCGGCGAATTGTTCTGATTATGGCATTGGGTTGCTGGAATTCCAATCCGAACCCAGGGCAACAACGATATCCTCCGGGGCATCAGGGTTGAAATCCACTTTGACTTGACTCGAGCTGCTGATGTTCATCAGTGACATCAGGAATTGGATGGCGTAAGGCTTACCTGCGTGCACAATGATGATCGTCCGGCTTGGGAATGGGGAATAATAACTGTCTGGATAGTCGCTGGTATTTCCGAAAGCAGTTGCGTTCATGCCCTGCGTTTTCAGGTAGTTGTATGTTTTCTCGGCCATGCCGGCCACTCCGGTGCCATTGATGACCACCACGCGCCCTGCCTCGGCTTGCATTTTCTCATTTACAGTGCCGGTTGCCATGGGTTCCATGCTGCCACCGCCGATAATTTTATCCACCAGTTCGCGGATTTTATCAGGGTAAGGTCGCAGTATGGCCATTTGCTGGCCGTTAAGATTATAGGTGCCATCCTGCATCATCGTGTAATCGATCACACCGGTTTGGATGCTGTCCAGAGGGATATCTTTTGCCAGCATCGCCAATTGCCTGACATCATCAAGCGAAAGATTCGTGCTAATGCCGCTCGAAAGTTCACTATAGAGGGTGCCCGCCTGGGACATCAGGTTCAAGAAATTGCCAGGTGCCAGCACTTTGTTCCGCACCGCCATGATGACTTGCTGCTGGTGTTGGGCCCGCTCCACATCTCCTTGCGCAACTCCCTGGCTTACATCCCGGGCACGTGCATACCCTAAAGCCACCTTGCCGCTCAGGCATTGGTTGCCTGGCTCCAAAGTGACCGTTCCCGGTTCAAAAAGTACACCAACATCGATCTTGCTGGCAATATCCAGGCAAACTCCACCGATCGTGTCGATCATTTTCGTAAAGGCGGTGAAATCAATTAGTGCAAAATATTGGATAGGTATTCCCAGGAAGTTCTCGACCGTTTTCACAGCCAGTTCAGGTCCGCCTCCGGGCAATTTATAGGCATCTCCCAGGAAAAGAGCGGCATTGATCCTGTTATAAGAATTGAATCCGGGAATATTGACCCACATGTCGCGTGGCACCGAAATCATCCCCGCCGTATGGGTGACCGGATCGATGGTGAAAACGATCATCGTATCGCTCCGGCATGGGCATGACCGGTTGGTCGGGTCCCAATTGGATTCGAAATCGTAGCCCATCACCAGGACGTTCACCCGGCTGGCGCCATTCCAGGGCGGCGGAAGTGGTGCCTGGGGCGCACTGGTGGTCGGCATGCCGGGTCCGGCTGTAGAACCCGCAACCGGCGTCCCTACTGTGGTCGTTATGGGTGCCGTGGTTTGCCCGGCGCAACTGGCTGGTGCGATTCCAGCCAGGGCCGTCAGCCGCCAGCAGGTCACTAAACCCCTCATGAAAATAAACAATCCCACCGCGACCACCAGTCCCACCCCCATCCAGATTAACTGACCAGTGGTCGGGCGTTTCAGCATGCGTAATTTGTTCAATAAATTAACTTTCTTATCAGGCATTTCACTTCATGGGGGGCGGAATGGGCAGGTCTTTCTCGGCCACTCCGACCCACTTATCTCCTTCATCAATAAGCATCACCGGGATGTCTTCCACGATTGGATACTTGCGTTTGCAATCCTGGCAGATCAGCCACGCGTCTTTATATAACGTTAAGTTTCCGTCTTTTTCGCGCACGCAGTTTGGGCAGCGCAGGATTTCGAGTAGATCTTTATTGATCATGGGTTTCTCCTCCTCCGGGGACAGCAAACGGCTATTTTACCATGCCTAAGGTTTGCAGAGGCCAAGCTCTGCCGCCAGGGCTTCCGGATTGTCCGTTCCCGGGCCGTATTGACACACCTTCCCATGCGGCACGTAATGGGTCTGGGTCGTGTCGGGCGGGTAGAGTAGTTGACCGTCTCGAGTGATGGTGCGCGTTACAGAGATGTCAGCTCCATCCGTCACCCACCAGTCAAACGGAGATATTTCTCCCGCTGAAAGGGCTGGGTTTTCCTCGAAGACCGGATCCGGCACTGGGACGATATTCTGCAGGCCGGAATTTTGCCAGTTAACAGTGCGACCGTCATCACCCGAATAAAATTTCCAGGTGAGTGAGTCATTTTGTGCATTAAAATAGGTTTCCATTAGCAGCCAATATGGCCTGTCGTTCGTGAATTTCAAATCCACCAGGGGAAAATAGACGGTGGCATCCAGCCCGGCCAGGTTAGGGTCTATACCGGTGCGAGTCTGCTCGTAATAATAAACCCGGTAGGCATGTTCATGCCGTTCCACGATGGGATACCCCCCAAAATAGGCTGCTCTGAAGAGGGTGGTACTTACCTGGCATACCCCCCCGCCAACCCCGGTGATGGATTGTCCGTTGTAAATGATCAAAGCTTCCGCATACCCGTTTTCAAGGCTGATATCTCCCATTGCGGTGCCCATCGAAAAAGTGGTATTGGGTGGAATAAGTAAGCCGTGGAACCGGGCGGAAGCTG
>JBGOZL010000392.1:0-3247 GCA_041480185.1 Anaerolineae bacterium | reverse complement strand
CCTGTTTGAATTCTCGAGTCTCATTTTTTTTCCATGAAATTATCCGGTTGGAACGAAGGAAAATTCATAAAAACGCTTTTCAGGAGTAACTTTGAAAGCTTCTTTCTCTAAAACTGTTTTCGATGAACCGAACCAAAATGCCAGTTTAGCACAATTGCGTGAGCGGCTGCTTAATATATTGCTAGGCAGCACCGTGATTTTAGGGGCAGCTCTGTATGCAATATATTTGGTCCCGTCCCTTAAAAATGGCTTCTCTGCTATTTCGATAGTCTATACGGTCCTCTTTATCTGGTTGCTCGTAATTTTAATTGCGCGCCGCATCCCTTATCTGGTGAGGACCGGCAGTTGGGTAACCATTTTGTACTCACTGGGGGTAATCTACGCCATCGAGCATGGGCTGGGGATCCATTCAGGATTGCTTTTCCTGGCATTCGTAATTATGGCAACATTGTTGGTAGGTATGCGGTTTGGGCTGGCCACTTTCCTGGTGAGCATCGTCACTATCGTAACTTTAGGCGTACTATCCGTTATCGGAGCCATTCACCCGGAAGTGGAATTGTCTTCCGGGACTCCTATATATTGGTTGGGTGGGGGAATCGTATTTCTACTGGTGGGAATAATCTTGGTCATCTCAACAACTTCACTAATTAAAAATCTTGAGGACGGCTTGATTAAGGCTACATCACTTACTGAAAAGCTCGAGGAAGCAAATGTAGCTTTACATGAGAGCGAAGAGCGTTTTCGCGCCATCGTTGAAGATTCTGCCGACATTATCGCCATATTAGGTATTGACGGCACCATCCAATATATCAATCCGAGCCCGGAAGAGATTCTGGGATACACGGTGGAGGAGCTCCAGGGGCGCAAGATCTTTGACTATATCCACCCGGACGATATTAACATTGCAGTTGCCGCCATAAGGCCGGGCGTTCCTGCGGAGGAAATCGGACCGAGTTTGGAACTGCGGGTTCGCCATAAAAACCGATCGTGGCGCACACTGGAAGTCAGGGGAAATGAAATGCATACCAACCCGGCGGTGAGGGGCACGATCATCATTTGCCGGGATATTACCAAACGGAAAGAAACCGAAAAAGCACTGTTGGATTCCCATCGTTTGCTTAAAATGGTTTTTGCCAGCCTGAGCGGAGCTGTATTCATCCTTGACCCCCAAATGACGATCATCAGGGACTGCAATCCCGCCGCCTCTTCCATTTTCGGCTTTAGCCATGAGGAACTACTCGGTCAAACAACTGCCATTCTTTATACAGATCCTTTCAGCTTCGAGGAATTTCGGAGGCGTTCCTATTCATCCATCCAGGGGAATAGAATTCTGAGCAATTTTGAATTCCAGATGAAACGCAAGGACGGGAGCATTTTCCCAACCGAACACAATTTAGTACCGTTGGACGATCTTCAGGCTGGACGAGTTGGCTGGGTCAGCGTGGTGCGGGATGTAACCGAACGGAAGCGCCTGGAAAAGCAGTTACAGGAAATTAACGAAGGCCTCGAATTTCAGGTGGGCGTAAAAACACGGGAGTTGCAGGAACGCGAACAAATTCAACGCGCCATGCTGGAAGCTTCGGACCAATCCATCATCATGCTGGACTTCAATGGAATGATCCTTTTGGCCAATGAAACCGCGGCTAAGAGGATGAAGCAGGATTTAAAGGATATCGTGGGTTTTTGTGCATGGAATCTATTTCCTCCTGAAATATCCCAGTCAAGGAAAGCGATAGTGGATAGGGTTTTTAATTCCGGAAATTCGACCTTGCACGTGGATGAACGCGATGGAATCATTTTGGAAAGTAACGTCTTCCCAATTTACAGCCGGGATGGCAAGGTTGACAGGGTCGTCCTGTTTGCACGGGATATTACTGAGCAAAGGAGGATTGAGGTGGCATTGCAAGCAAGCGAGGAAAAATACCGGTTGTTGGCAGAAGCCTCGCATGACATGATTTATGTGATCACTGAAGATCACCGGATCGAATATGTAAATAGTTTTGCAGCCGCCCAATTCAATTTGAGCTCCCAAGACTTGGTTGGCAAGCGACAAACTGCCACTTTCCCGACCGATTTTGCCACACGCCTAAGGGAAGGGATCACTGCTGTACTTGCCACCGGTTTGCCGAAATATTCGGAAAACTGGATCAATTTTGGCGAGGGGAAAGATACGTTTATTAGCACATGGTTGGTTCCACTCAACGACCAGGTAAATGGGAAGCGATTTGTCCTGGGAGTCTCGCGGGACATCACCTCTTTAAAAAGAATGCAAGAGGAATTAAAATTATCCCACGCCCAGCTGGAAAAGCGGGTGGAGGAGCGCACAAAAGAATTGTCGGACTTGTCCACAGGGATGCGCATGCTTGCCCAAAAGGTCATCTCTGCGCAGGAGGAAGAACGGCGGCGGATCTCACGCGAACTGCACGACGATACCGGGCAGGTGCTTGTCACGCTCAAATACAGCCTGGCAGAACTATTGAAGGAATTGCCCACCGACCAGGACATTTGGCAGAAAAGGGTGTCGGAAGGAATCAAGGAAGTTAATGAAGCCATAACAAGTATCAGAAGCATTTCACACAGTCTGCGTCCGCCATTGCTGGATGCGGGAGGAATAAATATCAGCCTGGAGGATTTCTGCAAGGATATTAACCACCGAACAAAAATCAAAGTAACTTATGAAGGAGTGGAGCTTGAACACTTACCTGAAGATATTGCGGTCACATTATTTAGAGTCGCTCAGGAAGCCTTATCGAATATCCTTAAACACTCACAAGCTACAATCGTGAACGTAAACCTGGAATACATCCAAAATAGGGTTATCTTATCGATATCCGATAATGGGATTGGCATTCATGGCCCTCAAAAAACAACCGGAATCGGACTGATCGGGATCAGGGAGCGAGTGGGTTTCCTGGGTGGAGAGCTGCAGGTTATTGCCGCTAGTAAAAAAGGGACTACGATCAGAGCTTCCATCCCATGGAATGGCTCTAACATCGAGTCATCAGAAACATAGATTTTGACTATAAATAGTGGATTTGGAATCGTGCAGGACTAGGCAGAATATACGGGTAATGATATATATTACAATTACCCATATAAAAAAAGTCATACGTTTACCCGTAGGCAGCAATATTTACTGAATAGGTTCACTTGAAAATGCATGGTTTTTTAGAGCGCTGCAAGATATAATTTGCATAACGCGGGTGTCTACATGACCCGTTTAAGAAATCATATTTTCTCTGAATTT
>JBGOZL010000391.1:0-3248 GCA_041480185.1 Anaerolineae bacterium | reverse complement strand
TTGCCAGCGCTTCGCTGGGTGTCCCTGACGCAGTTATTCGAAGGACAAGTTCTTCGGGGACCAGGTGCTTAGCTTTGTTTATTTCCTCATTGGTGGCTGGCCAGCCTAAAATGGATTGTATTTCTGTCACCACATCTTGAGAAACCCCACTCCCTTTTGCAATGTGTGGTTGCTGGGCCAGATATTGGCATAGGAGCATTTTACTGGCTTCGATAGCTTTGTCGTGATCATAATCCACCGAACACACAACTAGCTGCGGGCGTTCGATATCTTCCATTTTGCGTCCGGACTTGTGTACGCCTTTTTCAAGGAGTTCAAGGGCGCGATCATTGTGTTCTGGAGTAACACAATAGTTTAATACTACCCCGTCAGCAATCTCACCGCTCAATTCCAGCATCTGATCTCCAGAGGCACCGATCATGATTGGGACATTGCGCGGTTCTCTGCGACCATGGACAACATCCAGCTCGATATTGCTTACATGGATGAATTCTCCATCATAGGTAACCCGCTCCATGTTCAGGAGACGTCGTAAAACAGTTATGGTTTCGTGCATGGCTGTCAGCGGTTTGTTGCGGTCGATGCCAACGTTTTTCGCAAGGGGGTCCCACCAGGCACCAATACCACATATGATCCGGTTCGGAGCTAGATCATCTAGGGTCAGGAAAGTGGCCGCCAGCAAACCGATATTACGAGTCCAGTTATTAATGACAGCTGAGCCCACCTTTATGCGATCCGTTACGGCAGCATAGGCAGCCATCGGGACAATCGCATCCCTTACCAGGCGCGACTCTGCCTGCCAGACAGCTTCGAAGCCTTGGCTTTCTGCATAGCGGACGCAGTCCAATCCATCGCGAAGTTCATGTGCATCTTGAAGGTAAAGGGCGACCCTTTTCAAAGTCTTCTACACTCCTTGCACCAATAAATAGTTGGTCCGCGAGTCTCTTGCTGGCAACAAAGCACGGAGATGCTTTTTCGGTAACTTTCTAGAGTTCCTGAAGACGCTCCCACATCAATGGGGCAATTTCACGCGAACGGGCTGCAAGTCGCTCCTCGTCCATACTAAGGAATTTTTTATTTTTCATCAAGATCTGCCCCTGACAGACAGTCGTATCCACCGTTGCGTCCACTAGGCCAAAGATGAGATGTCCCAGGAAATTATTCTCGTTTAACGGAGTTGGAGGTCTGTAATCGAAAATAGCAAGGTCAGCGGGGAGACCCTCGGCAATTTCACCCAACTGCAAGCCGAATTGTCGTTGCGCGATCTTGGCGTTATTTTGCAGAAGCAATTGGGGCGCTTCCGTGAATGCTACCCGTGGGTCATGGTTCGCAAGCCGATGGAGCAGGTATGCGCAGCGCATTTGGGCTAGCATATCCGAACCCATCCCGTCTGAGCCAAGCCCAACTAGCACCCCCTTATTCAGTAGTTTTAGGAGCGGTGTCACCCCCACTGCATTATTCATGTTCGATTCGGGGTTATGGACCACGGTTGTATGTGTCGCCGCTAGTAGATCCATTTCGGAATCGTCAATATGAACGCAGTGTACGAAGATTGATTTTTCACCGGTCATTTTTAGCTTGTCTAGGCGTTTTACTGTGGGCATATGGTAATTTGCCATTGAATCTTCTCGGTCAGCAGCATCTTCGGCTACGTGAATATGGCAACCGACGCTTGCGCTCTTGGCAATGTCCACGCACTGTTCGATGGTAGCGTCTGATAATGTAAAGGATGCGTGCAGGCCCATCATTGCCGCAATCTGGCCATCTCCTTGACCGGTTTTATTAATGAAACGTTCATTCTCTTCTATTCCGCCACCTTGGATGTTCCGATCGGAGACTTCGTAGCACAAGGATGCTCGAATTCCTGCCTGCCGGACTGCCTTTTCGATCAGATCAAGTGAACCCTCCCGCATAGTGGGGGAAGCATGATGGTCAATAACGGTTGTCGTTCCGTTGCGGATGCAGTCGATGAGAGGAATTTGAGCGGAAAGGAGGATGTCTTCTTCGAGCAGCGCCCGGTCTACTTTCCACCACAACCTTTCGAGAATCTGCACGAAATTTGCTGCAGGCTCGCCAGGGATGGACATGCCACGTGCCATGGTGGAATAAAAATGGTGGTGGGCGCAGATGAAACCAGGGAGAACGATCTGACCAGCACAGTCAATGGATTTGGCATCCGGATAGCGGCGCTTCATTTCGGTTGTATCGCCTAACGCCGCGACGAGTTGTCCGTCGGTCACAACGGTTGCATTCCACATGACGCGGTTCTTTTCTCCCAAAGTGATGACAATTCCATTCTCGAAACGAGTTAACATGATTTGTCTCCTATTGTTCGACAAGAAGAGATTGTTCCTCTAGGTTGCGGACACGCATGTTAATAGCGCCTGTAAAGCACTTCTTGGCGCAAATCGTACAGCCGATACAGCGCGCAGGGTCGGTGTGTGGCATGCCTTTATCATCCAGTATGATTGCCAGATATGGACAGCGCGCGCAATTGCCACATGAGACGCACAGGCTGGGGACAGCTTCAGATATTTTTTTAATCGGAGTCAATGCCATAAAGTCGGTGATAGGGTGGGGCTGGGCAATTCCGATAAGTTCTTTTATCGAGTGGATGCCGCGTTCCTGCATCAGGAAAGATGTGCCTGATACAAGGTCAGCCAGGATGCCGTAACCTTGCTTCATAACAATTGTGCAGAACTGGACTGTTTTGACCCCCAGAGCTAAGAAGTCCATTGCCGCTTTGTAATTCATTGGACCGCCGTTACCTGAAATTTCGATCCCCTCAGGCACTGCCTGTGCGAGTGTCAGGTATGAGATGGGAGTGACCCCCTCTCCGCTCATTCCAACAACGACACCTTCATCCCATGGATGCGATTCACTTGGGCGGAATGCAAGAGTGGGGAATGAGTTCGCCAACGTAATGCCTGCTTTTTTGGTCGGATACTTATCGAGCACCCTACGAATTGCACGCAAAATTGGGACGATGGAGGTTACGGCAGCAGACAGCTTGAACAGTTTAGGTGTATCTGGGTCTCCGATTTCCATGATCCAGTTGATGATTTTGGCTGTCAGCGCCGCGTTCTGTGACACGATTGCGCCCTCAGTCCCGTCACCACCTTGCGGACAGGAAAGGGAGTACTCGATTGCCATGGCGCCAGCTCCTTCCAGCTTCTTCGTATTGGATTGCCAGCCAGCTGCGTCGTGTTCATCACTCCCTGTCACAGGACCACCGGTTGAAGCCATAG
>JBGOZL010000390.1:0-3252 GCA_041480185.1 Anaerolineae bacterium | reverse complement strand
TCGGGTGACCTGTTACGTTTCGGGCAGTCTTTATCACTTCCCTTACCGAGTACCCGCTTCCGTTCCCGAGGTTAAACACCAGCCGGTCATTATCGCCCAACGCCTTCAATGCCAGCAGGTGAGCGGAGATCAGGTCGGCTATATGGATATAGTCACGGATGCAGGTGCCGTCGGGTGTAGGATAATCGGTCCCATAGATGGTAGCGGTATCCTGCTGACCAAGTGCCACCTTTAACACCAACGGGATGAGATGCGACTCCGGTAGGTGTGCCTCGCCTCTTCCCGGCACAGCACCGCAGGCGTTGAAATATCGCAGGGCGGCAAAATGTAATCCCTTGATCTTCCGGTACCATTCCAGGGCTTGCTCGATGGCAAGTTTGGTGAATCCATATGCATTTGCTGGGTCAATGCTGGATTCTTCGGTAAGCGATGAATCACTAGAGGCATAAACTGCCGCCGAGGATGAAAGTACGAACCGTTTCACTCCAGCGTGTTCTGCAGCTTCGATCAATTGCAGGCTATTTGCTAGGTTGTTTTTAAAAAATTTGCCGGGGTCTTTCATTGATTCGCCCGCCTCGATGAAACCTGCAAAGTGCATCACTGCCTCGTAATTTTCCGAGGCTAGGGCCGCGGTGAGGGCAGTAAAATTTCCAAGGTCTCCCTGGAAAAAGCGCACCGCCCTGGGGACAGCAGCTTGGTACCCTGTCACGAGCGAGTCGTAGACTGTGACGGAATGGCCTGCATCAAGGAGTGCCTGCGCAGCTGCTGAGCCAATGTATCCTGCCCCTCCGGTAACAAAGATATTCATGTTTTCTCCAATGGGAAAATTATATCGTACCTTCCTGCTTGACGGGCACACCTGATACGCATTATACTCACGCGGTTCGGGGTGTAGCGCAGCTGGTAGCGCACCGCGTTTGGGACGCGGGGGTCGGCGGTTCGAATCCGCCCACCCCGACTGACCACCGAGACCACCTTGGTACTCGGTGGTTTTGATTCTGCTTGACAAAGGTATGCAAAAGCATTAAATGGAATTCCATCCTATGCTACAATAGCATAGAGGAATTTAATTATGACCAGCATGAAAGTGGACGGCATCATCGAGGCTGTCCGTTATACACCGGGCGGGAAAATCGCCGTTGTACGTGCATATGAACGTCACGGGGTCGTGTGGTCCGATCGCATATTGCTTGGTCGCCAGGAACTGTCGGAACGACTCGGGCAGGGTAAACGTTTCGTGATCGGGGAACGGAAAATTTATCTCGGCAGCATGTTTGAGACCGGTACGGCTGTGCACCAAGTGCAGGATTATATCGTTACTGAAGGGCAGGCAAGTACGCGCGATCTTCTAAACGGAGTTCCCGTTTTCTAATCGTTTTTCCTGGAAGGCTGTCCCATGAAAATCATTGACCATACCCCTTACTTTAATACCGAGACTGGTGAGATCACTTTCCTCGACCGTGTCAGGGCAATCATGAAATTCGGGACTCCCTGGGTTAAAGAAGTTGAGGCGCAGAACCAGATCATCCCTGTGCTGGGTAAGGTCCTCGATCGCGACTATACGCTTCTGCGCAATGTCGCCCCCCCCGGCCTGGATGCCAGTTTCCCATTAATCCTGGTGGGACCCACCGGGGTGTTCGTCATGTACGTTACCCCGCTAACCGGTATGTTCCGCGCCAAAGGAGACCAGTGGGGCACCATATCAGGGAATGCCTTCAAAAATGAAAAACCGAATCTGATGACGCGAACCGAACACATGGCGCGCGCCATCCAGATTTTCCTGCAGCGGCAGGGATATTTGTTGACCAGTGTGGAGGCAATCCTGCTCTGTTCCGACCCGTCCGTCCACGTGGACAGCATACGACCCATCATCCGCGTGGTCATGCGCGATGCCTTGGAGCGATTTGCGATTTCCATTACGCAGGCTCGTGCTGTGTTCAGCCCGGAAGCCATCCAGGATGTTATCGGTCGTATTCTTAATCCACCCATCCCCACTCCTCCCGGACCTGCCGAGGAACCAGCACCCGCCGTTTCCGAACCTATCGTGTCACCACAACTGGAAGCCACAAGTGCTCCTGCGTTCGCTTTCTCCGAACCTATCGCGTCTCAACAACCGGAAACCACAAGTGCTCCGGCGTTCGCTTTTCCAGAAACACTCGCCCCTGCAACGGAAAACAAACCTGATTTCATCCCGGCTCAGGAAACACAGGACCTCTCCCGAGCTCCCATGTGGAACAACGACCTGACCTCCTTACCAGATAACGAGGCGCAGGAGATATCCTCAACTTCGAAGAGTCCAAGACTGAATAAAAACCAGTGGGCTTTATTAATTGCCATGTTTGTGATCTGGGTCATCCTGATCGGTATCTTCCTTTTCGTTGTCATCAGGGACCAGTGGCCCTTTATCCTGAGCCTATTGCCTTGAAACCCCCGTTCCTTTCCATTATTGTCCCTGCTCATAATGAAGAAACCCGCCTGCCCCGCGCCCTGGGACAGGCATTTACATTTTTAGAAAAACAGAATTATTCCTCCGAAGTGCTTGTTGTCGAAAACGCCAGTTCTGACCGCACCCTGAAAGTAGCCCAGGATCTCACCCGCAACTTTCCCAGCCTGATTGTCCTGCACGAGGACCTGCCTGGCAAAGGCCGCGCGGTTCACCGCGGGGTAATGGGGGCACACGGTGAGTACCGTTTCCTTGCTGACGCAGATTTCTCCATGCCGGTCGAAGAAATAAATCGCTTCCTGCCGCCAGCTTGTTCCAGTGATATCGCCATTGCCTCGCGCGAAGCTCCTGGTGCAATCCGCTTTAATGAACCGGCCTATCGCCATTTAACCGGGCGAGTATACAACTATTTGATCCGCTGGCTTGTTCTGCCTGGGTTGCAGGATACCCAATGTGGCTTCAAATGCTTCCGGGCTGCCGTCGCGGAAGATGTCTTTCGCTTCCAGACTCTTAATGGCTGGTCGTTCGATGTAGAATTGCTTTTTCTTGCCCGACGGCGCGGCTACTCCATCTGCGAGATCGGTATACCCTGGTATTACAACCCGGACAGCAAGATCAACGTCCTGCATGATTCATGGCGGATGTTCTTCGACCTGTTGTCCATCCGCCGCAACGCCCGTCGAGGCGTATATGACTCGCAATCGTAATTTGCATCCCATTCCCACACTGGAATTCGAATTGAATCTGTGGAATGCTGGTTTTGTCCGCATTGCCGGGCTGGATGAGGCTGGGCGCGGTGCCTGGGCGGG
>JBGOZL010000389.1:0-3253 GCA_041480185.1 Anaerolineae bacterium | reverse complement strand
GTGGTCGAACTCGTAGCGTCGGATGGCATACTGGTGGGTGGGCAGTTTGATTTTAAAGCCGCCAATCGAGACGTCGAAACTGGTGAACTCGGTCAGCCCGTAAGGGTAACTTGCCGCGTCCACCTGCGCCCATTTGAGCACCTGGGGGGTGATCCAGCCGGCGCAGGGTTTAAAGCGCGGGAAAGCAGACTTATCCAGCACGATGCAGTTCATCCCAGCCAGTTTTAATACCCGGGCGCAGGAGGATCCCGCAGGACCGCCGCCAATAATTAGCACATCGGTTTTGATCATGTGATTAAATCACGAGAACCGGCAGTCGGGTTGGGGCGTGCCCTGCCTGGTGAAGACGATCTGCCAGAGCTGGTTGCTGCGCGAGCGGAACCCGCCGGCACTGGATAGCAGGTAATAGCGCCACATGCGGTAAAAACGCTGATCATAGTTTTTCTGTAATTCAGGCCAGGCCTTTTCAAAATTGGCGTGCCAGGCCATCAGGGTCTGGTCGTAATAGGGCCCAAAATTGTGCCAGTCTTCCATGACGAAGCTGCTTTCCATCGCCCTGCCCAACTGCGAAATGGAAGGGAGCATCCCGTTCGGGAAGATATACTTGTCGCTCCAGGCTTCTCCGGTGGTGCTGCTGGTGTTCCCGCCGATGGTATGAACGAAGGCAATCCCGTCCGGTTTCAAACATCGATCCACCACCTGCATGTAATTGGCATAATTTTTATAACCCACGTGCTCCATTACGCCGATCGAAATGACCGCGTCATAGGTGCCGCTAACTTCACGGTAATCCTGAAGGCGCAGCTCCACCGGCAGTCCCTTGCACAGCTCCGTGCCGAGCGCCACCTGTTCTTTTGAGACGGTCACTCCCAGGATGGAGGCGTTGTATTTTTCAGCGGCGTATTTGGCAAAGGAGCCCCAGCCGCAGCCCAATTCCAGGATGCGCATCCCCGGCTGGATCCCGATCTTCCTGCAAACGAGTTCAAGCTTGGCCTCCTGGGCTTTGTCCAGGGTGCGGGCATCCTTCCAGTAACCACAGGTATAGTTGAGACGTTTATCCAGCATGGCGAGGTAGAGATCGTTGCCCAGGTCATAATGCTTTTCACCCACCTCGAATGCCCGGGCGGAGGATTGGCGGTTGAACAGTTTGGCTCTTAAAACCTGGAAAACCAGACGCGCGTTATTTTGGATCTTTTCGTCCAGGCGCGCTTTCAGGACCCGGTTAATGAACTCGTCGATCGATTCGCAATCCCACCAGCCGTCCATGTAGGCTTCGCCCAGTCCGAGGGATGAGTCGCGCAGGATGCTATCATACAGGCGCTCGTCGTGGACCTGCATGTCCCAGGGGCGGCTGCCGTTGATCTGGACGTCGGCCGACTCACACAGTTCGCGGATCACGGTCTCTGAATTTGCCATAAGTCTTCTCCACATCCAGGGTTGCGGACTATTTTAATTCAATCCCGCGGAAATGTCGCTATGTTAACACCCAGCGTAAAACTTTGGTGCGATTACCCGCTGGCTTAAAAAAACTCCGGGGTCTCAAAGAACCCGGAGTCCTGACAACCTTAGAGTGGGCCTGGAGGCAGCGCTCTCTAAATGTATAGATCGCGCTTGTTGTATGCCCAGTATGCTCCAACCATGCAGACAATGATAATGGCTGCTGAGAGCAGCAGGAAGGGCACGTCCAGCCGACCGGTTTTGAGCAGCTGTGCTGCATCAAAGTACTTGAACGGGGTAAAGTATTTCAGCCAGTCCAGGTCCTTGTTCATCACAGTGACGATGGACATAAAGTAGGCCAACAGGATGATGCCGACCGCGGTGGAGCCGGAGAGCTTGTAGCGCTTCATGGCGCAGCCCAGCAGGAGCCCGACGGCCAGGAAGATCAGCTCGATGACGAACATGCCCTGCATCTCCAGAGACAGGAATTTGTAGAAGGCATCGTCCGGTTTGTACGACTGGACCGCAACCAGCGAGGCCCCCCAGGTGATCAGCACGAACGCGATGCAGTTGACCAGGGCGGCCAGCACCTTGGCGGTGATGACCCGGTTGCGGGAGACCGGCAGCACCAGCGAGAACTCGACCGTCTTGTTGCGTTCCTCTTTGGAGATGATCTCCGAGCCCCACATGGCGGCAGCGATGGCGGCCATCAAGGCAAAGTAGATGAACATGATGCCATAGAAACCGCTGATGGTGGTCATGTTGAAGGCGTTCATACCAAACGCGGCGACCAGCGCCGGGGGCATGGAATCCAGCATCTTGATCGTTTCGGGATCGCCGGCAAAGGCGGAAAACTTGGCCACCGCCATGATGATCAGCAGGATGAGGATGGCGCTCCAGATCAGCAGGGATTTGAGGTTGGCTCTTAGCTCACGCAGGAAGATGTTCATGGATGCCTCCTTATGAAACCGCCGGAACATCGCGGCGGGTGTACAACCAGTAACTGGCGACCAGCGAAACCAGGCTGACTGCCAGGTTGAGCAGCACCAGCGGGGTGTTGTAGGCGCGATTGGCGACAATGTAGACTGCATCCAGGTGCTTGAATGGTGTGATCAGCTCCAGCCAGATCTGGCCAAACACGCCGGTGAAGGCGCTGAGCACGTACATGCCGAAGCCCAGGCCCAGGCCGTAGGGCGTCACGCTGCGCACGCGCTTGACCAGCAGGGAGATCACCAGCCCGACGCTCAGGAAGAAGAGCTGGAAGATGATGATGCTGCCCAGCACCAGGGCCAGCGTACCTCGATCGTAGTCACGCCCCTTGCAGAATATCTCGATGGCTGCGAAAGTGCTCACCCAGATCACCAGGTTGGTGATGAGCAGGCTGGCCAGCGCTGCCAGCAGCTTGCTGGTCAGGATCTGAGTGCGGCTGATTGGTTTGCTCAACAGGAAGTCGGCGGTCAGTTCGCTCTCCTCAATCGAAACCAGCCCGAAACCGTAGTTGCTGGCCTGGATGGCCTCGCAAAGCTGGATGAACATGAAAAGGAGGCTGTAAAAACCCAGCACGGTGGACAGATCCATGTTGTTCATGCCGAAGGCGGCCCGCAATTGCGGTGGATATTTGGCCATGAACCCGTTCAACAGGGCAGCCTGATCGGCAAATACTGGGAACAGGGAGAAAAAAAAGAAGGTCAGGGCCGCAATAGACAGCGACCATATCAGCACCGATTTGAACCGGGAGCGAAATTCGTGTATGAAAATGTTTGCGCTCATGGTCTGTGCCTATTCGTAGTAGTGCATGAAAATTTCTTCCAGGGTG
>JBGOZL010000388.1:0-3262 GCA_041480185.1 Anaerolineae bacterium | reverse complement strand
CCAGAACGGATCGAGCTGCCAGTGCATCGAGATTTGGTTTTCGGGCTGTTTCCAATTCGGTTTTTCCACCAGGCTCAAGCGGTAGCCCACCCAGCCCATCCATGATGATCATGGCGATCTTTGTTTGAGCGGGCATGATCAGGTTTTGTAAAAATTTCTGCTCCATTCGAAGTCCTCCACCTCGTGCTAAAGCCGGGGTTTCCGTTCCGTACGAAAGCCCGAATATTTATCCCGTGCAAAAGCCGGAACTGACGTCAGTCCGCAGCACATTTTATTCCCACGCCTGAAACCAGCGCCTCGTATGCCCTCTGGATCCTGCCATAATTTCCATCCCGGTCGAGCGCAATCCCCCGCCCCATCCCGGTGACAACCTGACCGGCGCCGATCTCGTCCATCTGTTGTTCAAGCTTACCCAGTAGTACGGGCGCACTGCCCGGTTCTGTACTGCGTCCGTCGAAGATGACATGCAGGTAGACCTTTTCAAGGCTGCGGTCTTTGGCCATTTTCAAGAGTGCCAGCGGGTAATCGATCGACCCATGCGAACTTTTTTCGGTCAGTAGACCGATCAAATGCAGGCTTTTTCCCCGTATTTGGGCATCATTGATGGCCGCGCAAAGGATCTCATTGGTATAGAAAGAACCATCCTGCATCGCCATGTCAAGGCGCACATCGTCTTGCAGAACCACACGCCCGGCGCCGATGTTCATGTGACCCGCTTCCGAATTCCCGGCTTTGCCCGGTTTCAGTCCCACCGCCTCGCCTGCAGCTTGCAGGCGGCTGCATGGATACCGGTGAGTCAACGCGTCCCAAACCGGGGTTTCAGCGAGATAAATTGGATTGGAGCTGTCATTCCTGCCTATGCCCCAACCATCCAGGATGATGAGTAAAACATGCCGCCTCCTGCCCCAATGGTAGCCGGGAGTAAGAGTCGCTCCGTCCATGCTGGCTGGCTGCTCCAGGCCAAGAGCGGATAGAATCGTCGGGGCCAGGTCAGCTAATTTCCCGTCGCGAAGACATGTCGTCGATGACCAGGCTGGGTCAACCAGTATGAATGGGACAAGGTTGGTGGTGTGGGATACATTTGGCGCGCCATCCGGGTTGACGCACAGTTCCAAGTTGCCATGATCGGCAGTAATGAGGACGACGTAATCAGTGGCAAGGGCAGCGTCCACAACCTGGCCCAACCACCGGTCAACAATGGATGCACATTGAATTTTTGCCTCTTTATTGGAAGTGTGCCCGATCACATCCCCATTGGCAAAGTTGGTAACAATCAGGTTGTAACGTGTATTTATTCCATCTAATACCAGATCGGTTACTTTTTCCAGACTCATCTCGGGTACCTGCTCGAAAGGAATGCCTTTGATTGAAGGGATGCTCAGGTCGTCTTCTCCAGAGAATGGCTGGTTGTTCCCACCGTTTAAGAAGAATGTTACATGGGCGAATTTCTCGGACTCGGCCACCCGCAGTTGGCGCAAACCCGCCCGGGCCACCAGTTCGCCCAACGTGTCACTGACTCTGGCAGGGGCAAATGCCACAGGCAAGTCCTTGAATTTTTCGTGGTAGAGAGTCAGGATGACGAAGGTCAAGTGGGGCATGTCGAGGCGCGGGAAGTGGTCGAAACCCGCCTCGGTAAAGGCTTCGGTCAGTTCGATCTCGCGCTCGCCGCGCCGGCAGCAAAAGACCACCACGTCGCCATCTTCGATCCTTCCAATCGGGCTGCCATGCGCACCGGTCAGCACGACCGGCTCGAGAGAATAATCAGTTTGCCCGGCAGCATACAATCCCTTGACCACCTCCGCCAGAGCATTTGCACCTCGGGAAACTTTTTTTTTCGACATCAGGCCTCCAATCTCCCGCTTTTATTTTGGGAGAATGACCTGGTTGCGCCCCGGGAAAATATCCAGGAGCTGGGTAAACTTGTGAATGATGACATCCGGCCGGTTCACATCCGTGATGGTTTCCCTGGCAAGTTCCTCGGGAGAGATCATGATGACCACCATCCCGAATCCGGCATCACGCGTGCCGGTCACATCGCGCTCCACATTATCGCCAATATAGACGCTGTTGGCGGGTTCGACGCCGGCCCTCCGGGTGGCTTCCAGATAAATGGAGGGGTCGGGTTTGCGTTTTCCGAATATTGACGAAAGAACGACCGACTTGAAGTAGGCGCTAAAACCGTCCGCTTCAAGCCAATCGGGGATTTCCCGGCAGCCGATCAGGTTGCTGATAATGCCCAGGGTGTAACCGCGTCGGTAAAGCTCGGCGACTACTCCCTTGCCATTCTCCACCACCACTCGCCGGCCCATCGATTGGCGGAATTGATAGGTCAGTTCCCCTCCCAGGGGGGCAATCTTTTCGGGAGAAAATTCAGGCACCAGCCAGCGCGTCCACAGTTCCGCTTCGGGAGCCTCCACCATATTCTCGAAGGCCCATTTTCGGTAGACTTTATATCGCTCGTCCAATTTTGCACAGAATGCAACCGGGTCCTCGTCCGTCCCTACCATACGGACGATCTCCTGGCGTGCCCGAGCCATATAGGCCTGGTCCTTGACCAGCATGCGCAGCGTGTTGCCCAAGTCGATGAAAATGGCTTCTATCATGGGAGTCATTTCATCGTCCTCTTGGTGGGAAAATATCCAGCAATTCCTTCATTTCCCGGATGGTGTAATCAGGTTTGATCTCCCCGGTGGGCGGCTCTTTTTCTTGTGTAGCCGGCTCGTAAAACAGAATAAACATTCCGTAACCAGCTGCCCTCGTGCCCTCCACGTCGCGCACGGGGTTGTCACCCACGTAAACGCATTTAGCCGGTTCGACCCCTATCCTGCGCGCGGCTTCCCAGTAGATCTCCGGGTCGGGTTTGCGTATCCCGACCTTCGAAGAAAGGACAACCGTCTTGAAATAACCGGTGAGGCCATAGGTCTCCAAATAATCCGGGATTTCCGTCTCAGTGATGGTATTGGCGATGATCCCCAGCAGATAGCCGCGCTTGCTCAGCTCAATGACCACCTGCGAAACATCCTCGCGAGGAACCCGGCGACCGTCACAGTCGCGCCACAAGCGTGTCAGCTTTGCAGAAAGCGGCGCGATCGTTTCAGGTGGGAAATCGGGGAGCATCCACTTCGTCCACATTTCTCTTTCGGAAGCCTCAATCAATTTCTCCTTCGCCCGCTTCCGCAAGACTTTATACCGTTCCACAAGTTTTTCATGGAAAGCCTCAGGAGTCTCCCTGGCTCCGGTTAATTCCACAAGCTGGCGCTTG
>JBGOZL010000387.1:0-3269 GCA_041480185.1 Anaerolineae bacterium | reverse complement strand
GGAACAGCAACTACACTGGTTTCCCTCGCTCCTTCCTCCTTTAGTGACAAAGCCGATCCAGCAGATCGGCTTCTGGTTCTTTGGGATCAAAGTGAGCGTGACCCCGCCCAGAAAAACGATGTCCTGGCGTTAATCCGCGAAGGTATGCGCCATCTCCGTCAATGGGTTTCCGCCAGCCCATGTGATTCCTTGGCGTTAGTGGCTAAATACGATCCGTACTTGACTCGTTGAAATTTTGACTAAAAAGTGTCCTTAGGATGGTAGGTTTGAGTGAAAAATGGGTCAATCGGATGCGTGTCCCACCCGCACCAGGGGCTATCTGCAATTTTCTGGTTGAGTTTCCAGAAGGGACACCGGTGGCACTAGAAAGCATTGGGAATTGGTACTGGATCATGGATGAGATCGAGCAAGCTAACTGCCGATCTACAACAAAAAGCCCTATTTCTTTAGCCTGATTTTGGCGAAGGTCTTGCTAACGTCAATACTAACCAAAAGGATGCTCCCATGGAGATTACTAACCTACGCTGTGAATACTTTAAAAACCCATTAGGCTTGGACGTCCCTCTACCGCGCCTAAGTTGGCAACTTCAGTCAACCAGGCAGGGTACGAAACAAACGGCATATCAAATCGTCATCAATTCTGGGAGTGATGTCATATGGGATACTGGAAAAGTGAAATCGTCCCAGTCCGTCCACATCGTATACAACGGTCCAGCCCTCGCCTCGGGTCAGCGCGTATCCTGGAAGGTGCGTACCTGGGACCAGAACGGCAAACCCAGCCTTTATTCCGCCCCTGCCTGGTGGGAGATGGGTCTGCTGAACCGCAAGGACTGGAAGGGGCAGTGGATTGGATCGTCCGTCGCCGGTGGGCCTTACACAATGGCTCCATGTCCGTTCTTGCGCAAATCTTTCATCCTTGACAAGCCCCTTGCGGCAGCTAGGCTCTACATCACCGCCCTCGGGCTGTACGAAGCTTTCATAAATGGAAACTTGGTCACCAAGGATATTTTTACCCCCGGTTGGCCGGAATTCCGCAATCGCACAATTTACCAGGTGTTTGACGTCACTGAACTTCTGCAAACCGGCAAGAATGCATTGGGTATCGTCCTTGGTGATGGTTGGTACTGTGGGCATGTCGGCTGGGAGGCGCGGCAGTTCTTTGGTGATCGGCCCAAATTACTGGCGCAGCTCAAGCTGGTATACGCTGACAGGAGCGAGTATATCATCGTCACGGACTCCACTTGGAAGACTGTCACTGGCCCCCTCTTGGAATCGGACATCATGATGGGCGAGAGTTACGATGCCCGACGTGATATTCCCGGCTGGAATTTACCCGACTTCGACGACTCGAGTTGGTATTGTGTCGCGACCTTTCCAGATCCTGGCATTGCCATCGTCGCACAACAAGGCCCCCTAGTACGCCGAATCCAGGAACTGAAGCCAATTGCAGAGCCGACCCGGACCATCGACTCGGGTTACATCTATGACCTTGGCCAGAACATAACAGGTCGCGTGCGTCTGAAAGTCAGTGGCCCAAAGGGAACCACCATTCGCTTGCGTTTCTCTGAAATGCTCAAGCCGGATGGCACTATTTATAATGAGAATCTTCGCTTGGCCCGCGCAACCGATTATTACACCCTGAAGGGAGACAGCGAGGAAGTTTACGAACCTCGCTTTACCTTTCACGGCTTCCGCTACGTCGAGGTCGGCGGTCTCACGGGTGACCCTAGTCCGGACATGGTTACGGGCATTGTCATCCATTCAGCCACGCCACCTACGGGCACCTTCGAATGCTCTGACCCTCTGATCAACCAACTACAGCACAATATACTATGGAGTCAAAAGGACAACTTTCTTGAAATCCCGACCGATTGCCCGCAACGTGACGAGCGTTTGGGCTGGACGGGAGATGCCCAGGTTTTCATCCGCACTGCGGCTTTTAACATGAACATCGCAGGGTTCTTTACCAAATGGCTGGATGATATGGTCGCATCGCAATCTCGTGAAGGTTGGATTCCTAAAACAATTCCGAACACTGAACTGAACAACAAGGATGCTGGCCCCGCCTGGGCTGATGCGCTGATAATATGTCCGTGGACGCTCTACCTTTGTTACGGCGACACGCATTTGCTCGAAAAGCATTATGCCGCTCTGAAACGCTTCGTGGATTATCTGAGCCGCACCAGCCAAAGGGAAATCCGTTGCCACCCAACGGTAGACCCCTGGGGCGGGTTTGGTGATTGGCTAGCCCTGGATGGCAGCGGCAAGACCGAAGGCGGCACATCCAAAGACCTGATCGGTACTGCTTTCTTTGCCTACAGTGCCCGACTGATGGCGAACATCGCCCAGGTGCTTGGCAAGGATAACGATGCCGAGTATTACGTGAAAATGTCTGAGAGAGTCCATGAGGCTTTCAACCGCCGTTTCGTTACCCAGGAAGGGCTGATCGTCAGCCAGACCCAGACCGCCTATGTGCTGGCCCTCCATTTCGATTTATTACCCGAAGAGCTGCGCCCAGCAGCTGTAGACACTCTGGTGAACGACATCGAACAACGCGGCTGGCACCTGTCCACCGGTTTCGTTGGTTCGCCATACCTCTTACATGTGTTATCCCGTTTCGGGCGTCTGGATGTGGCCTACAAACTGCTCTTTCAGAAGACTTGGCCCTCTTGGCTATACGCCGTCACGCAGGGGGCGACCACCATTTGGGAACGATGGGATGGCTGGACGCATGATAGAGGCTTCCAAGACCCTGGCATGAACTCGTTCAACCATTACGCCTACGGGGCCATTGGCGACTGGCTGTATACAGTAGTGGCTGGAATTAACGTCGACCCGGCCCGGCCCGGCTACAAGCATATCATCTTCCACGCCCAACCAGGCGGCAGCCTGACATCCGCGAAGGCAACATTAAATTCGATCTACGGGCTGATCGTGAGCGACTGGCGGATTGTGGATGATCAATTCGCATGGGATATCGTTGTTCCTCCCAACGCTACAGCTACTATCTTACTGCCGGGCACCATCACAAGCCAGGAGGTGGAAGCGGGGAAGCATCATTTCACGAAAGATTGGCATAAATCCGTGAACGGCCGCTAACACATTGAGTTCAGCCTCTAAACTAACACCATTGGTTAATATCCTTTTCTGTTGTTCCGGCATAATCTAAAAACCCGGTTTATTATCGGTTGTGGGCGGGGGATCTAATTCTTTACCCCGAGCCTTTTCATATTCCGCAAGATCTTCTCGTTGCATTGGCTGATCGTCAT
>JBGOZL010000386.1:0-3283 GCA_041480185.1 Anaerolineae bacterium | reverse complement strand
TCCTGTTACTTGCCCGCAGAATCGTTCAAATTGCCGGATCGCGTCGCTCGCATCGCCGAGCGTGCAGCCGCGCGGGGAAACTTGAAGGTTAAGCAGTTCAAGAGCAAGAGGGAATTAATGCAGTGGGCGTGGCGGATCGGCGAATCTTATAACAAGACCTTTATCCACAATTGGGAATATTATCCCTTCTCTCAGGGCGATATCGACTACGCCGTGCAAAACGTCTTCAATGTGGCAGATCACCGCCTGATCAAGCTGATCATGCACGGTGATGACATTGTTGGTTTCCTGTTCGCCTTCCCCGATGTCTCGGCTGCCATCCAAAGAGCCAAGGGACGCCTGTTCCCCTTCGGTCTCGTGGACATCCTGCTCGAAATGAAGCGCACCAAAACTGTCTCGGGTAACGGCATGGGCATCCTACCCGAGTTCCAGGGCACGGGTGGGAACGCCCTGCTATACTACGAAATGGGGAAAACCATGCTGGATTTCAAGCAGTTCGAATTTGTCGAAATGACCCAAGTGGCTGAGACCACCAAGCAGATGCGCTCCGACTTGAAAAACTTGAACGGCGTGGAATACAAGAACCACCGTGTGTACCGGATCGCGATACCGTGAACCATCCATTAACCTTTATCCATAAATGGAATCGAAAGCCAGTTTTCTTTGCTCTTCTGGCCTGGACTCTGGTGTTGTTTGTCATTTTTCAACTACTCAACGCTCCGCTGATTACGTCCATAGCTCCTTACGGTATCGTTTCACACCAATTTGCCTGGACGGCTGAAAAAGCGCAAGCCATCCTGGCCTCATGGGCCGGGCGTCCCAGTCTCTTTGCTGCTTTCGGACTCGGCCTGGATTTCCTGTTCATCCCCTCCTACGCTCTTACGTTGGGGCTTGGAGCCCTGCTAGCAGCCGGACGGCACCGGAACATGGCGGTCTGGCTGAGGCAGCTAGGGATTTGGGCAACCTACGGCGTGTTTGCAGCCGCTACTTTCGACGTCCTGGAAAATATCCTGCAGGCGCGGCAACTGCTGCTCGGCGCCATCACCGCCCCGGTGACGATCCTAACCGGTGTGTGCGCAACTCTCAAATTTGCATTACTGGCACTTGGAATCCTTTACGGGCTTGTTGGCCTTCTACTGCCTAAAAACCGGTAGTTTTATTGATATATATTATTTAGGGAGGATAAAAAAAAGGATGCGCCCCCCGTGCGGACTGGCATTTATTCTTTTTAATCTATACAATATCTGGTCAAAGGCAAATATTCGAGGCCATAATTCAACACCAAGATGAGCGGCAACCCGGAAATCTATTATTTGGTATGATTAAGAGGCAATCGGTTGAGTTATTCGGTGGAGGAAACTGGATGAAATCTGCGGTGCATCCCCAGCCTGAAGAAAATCATTTTGAATTCCATGTTTCCTGTAAGGCAAGGGGAAAATATCAATTTGACGAGGGCATGTTCGCATTAAATGGGAACGTCATCCTAGCCGATTTCGCGGCAGCCCGGCGTTTCGCGGCAAGCATGTCAAAAGTGAGGGGACGATTCGTGCCGGCCAGCGCAATCAACGCCATGGGGTTAATCGATGAAATTCTGCATATACTTATCCACCAGTATAAAATGCAAAATCCGGGCGTAATGGAACGAGCGCTGGAAGTTGCCGGGGTGGATGCGGATGCAGCCCTGCTTAAGTATACCGAAGATTTTCCACCTCTAGCAGTTTACCGGGGTGAAATCACCGCCCATCGCTACTTGGGGTTGAAAACGGGCTCCTTGCAGAAGCGCGCGGCAGCGTTAGAAGAGATGCTCATCCTGCATATTACAAACCAGAACCCAGCGGTGGAGGATTATAAAGAGCTCTTTGACGAGGAACAGCTCAAGCTCTCCAGCCCCTACGAAAAGACCGTGGGGGTGCTGAAGGACTTTTTTAGAATGCAACCACCTTTTGGAGCCGCACCGCCAACGGGTCAAAACCGGGAAACACTGATCGAAGTGCTACTTGCACCTGGCCGCATAGCCCCTTACTCACTCTCGGCTCAATTGGAGTTCCTGCTAAATCGCTGGGGGAGCATCCTGGGGGAGAGTTTTGTACAAAAGATCCTGCGCGGCCTCGACTTTGTGAGGGAAGATATCCTGCGCGGCAATTTCACCGGCGGGTTCGCTGGGGGCGCCCCTCTGCTCACTTTTACCGGTCACGATTACACGGAGTACGAGCGTTTCAGCCCAGATAAAGAGTGGATGCCGCGCGTCGTCCTGATTGCCAAGAATTCCTATGTGTGGCTCGACCAGCTATCGAAAAAATACCAGCGGGACATCCATGCCCTGAACCAGATCCCGGATGAAGAATTGGAACTTTTACGGGAGCGCAGCATCACCGGCTTGTGGTTGATTGGCCTATGGGAACGCAGCATTGCCTCGGGTCGCATCAAGCAGATGATGGGGCAACCAGAAGCGGTAGCTTCGGCGTATTCGCTGATGGATTACCAGATCGCGGACGACCTGGGCGGCTGGGAAGCGCTGCAAAATCTGCGCTGGCGAGCGTGGCAGCACGGCATCCGTCTTTCAGCCGACATGGTCCCGAACCACATCGGGATCGATTCACGCTGGGTGGTGGAACACCCGGACTGGTTCCTAAGCCTGCCTTATTCGCCTTACGCAAGCTATTCCTTCAACGGGGCGGACCTGTCGAACGACGGACGGGTGGGGATCCAGATCGAGGATCATTATTACGATAGAACCGACGCAGCGGTGGTGTTTAAACGCCTGGACCGCTGGACCGGCGACATTCGCTACATCTACCACGGCAACGACGGTACGGCGCTGCCCTGGAACGACACCGCCCAACTTGACTATTCCAAGGCTGAAGTACGTGAGGCCATCATCCAGACCATCCTGCACGTGGCACGCAATTTCCCCATCATCCGGTTCGACGCGGCCATGACGCTCGCGAAGAAGCACATCCAACGCCTTTGGTTCCCCGAGCCGGGACAAGGTGGGGCAATCCCATCCCGTTCGGAACACGGCATGACACGGGAGCAGTTCGAGCAGGCGGTCCCGAACGAGTTCTGGCGGGAGGTGGTGGACCGGGTGGCTGCGGAGGTACCGGATACGCTGCTGCTGGCGGAGGCGTTCTGGCTGATGGAAGGTTATTTCGTACGTACACTGGGTATGCACCGCGTGTATAACTCGGCATTCATGCACATGTTGCGCGACGAGGACAATGCCAAGTATCGCCAGGTGATGAAGAATGTACTGGAGTTCGATCCGCAGGTGTTGAAGCGATAC
>JBGOZL010000385.1:0-3284 GCA_041480185.1 Anaerolineae bacterium | reverse complement strand
GGGAGATCGGTCACAACGGTGAAGGGGAAAGCCTCCAGCCAGTTGGCATGACTTGGTTTAAGCTCATGGCGAATGGCGACCTCTTCCACGCTGCGGGTCATCCACCAGGCATACCATTGAAATTTCAGGTCGGGTAGGTTATTGGCAAGTTCTATCAGGCGCGCTTTCAGCCCAGTATTGCCACCGTGTCCATTCAAGAGAAGGATGTGCTTGAAGCCTTGCCCATATGCCGAACGGATAATATCCTCCACCGCATCCATCAGCGTGGAAAGCTGCAGACTGAAGGTGCCTGGGTAGGTGAGAAAGTACGGGCTGGAGCCGTAGTTAATCGGCGGCGCCACCAACACCCCTGTCTCTTTCGAGGCGGCATCCGCCAAAGCCAGCGGAATTTTAACATCTGATAAAAGCGAAAGATACCCGTGCTGCTCACACGCCCCCACCACCAGCATCAAGCGGTCGTCATGCTTGAGATATGCTTCCACATCCATCCAATTTAATTCTTCGATGCGCATAACTCCATTATAATCGTCTTGTGCCTGTGCAATTTCCCATCCCGCCCATGTTCCTCGAGCGCATGTCCCACTTCCTGGGTGACGAGTTTCCAGCCTTTGCTGAAGCTCTGACCCATGATCCCATGCACGGACTGCGAGTCAATACCCTTAAACTATCGGCAGACGAGTTTCAAAAAATAACACCATTCCCGCTGGGCGACAAAGTAGCATGGTGCGATTCGGCCTTTTCACTTCCCCCCACCCCTCCAATGAATGAAAAGCAGGAGGGTAAAGAACCCGGTAAACATCCTTATCACCTGGCCGGGCTGTACTACCTGCAAGATCCATCTGCCATGTCGGCAGCTGAATTGCTCAGTCCCCAGCCTGGAGAGCGGATCCTGGACCTGGCAGCCTCCCCCGGCGGCAAGACCACGCACATTGCTTCCCTAATGCAGGGAAAGGGATTGCTGGTCGCCAATGAGATCAAGACGAAACGCCTAAACCATCTGATGGTCAATGTGACACGCTGGGGGACGGGTAACGTGGTGGTCATCAACGAGACACCCGAACGGTTGGCAGACCATTTTGGCGCGTATTTCGACCGGGTACTAGTGGATGCACCCTGCTCGGGTGAAGGCATGTTTCGCAAGGACATGGGCGCGCGCCTAGACTGGTCTGAGAAAATGGTAGCGGGCTGCGCCGTTCGCCAGACCAACATTATGCGAGTGGCTGCCCACCTCGTCCGTCCGGGCGGCCACCTGCTCTATACCACCTGCACCTTCGCCCCTGAAGAAGACGAGGCCGTAGTTGCCCGGTTTTTACAGGAACACCCCGATTTCGAAGTGGAAGCGCTGCCGCTATTGCAGGGGTTTATGCCCGGTCATCCAGAATGGATGGGGTTAGAGGCAGCGGCTTATCCGACGCGCGGAGCTGTACGGCTTTTTCCCCACCGGGTAACCGGGGAGGGACATTTCGCCTGCCTCCTGAAGTGTAAGGATGGTTCTTCAAACGATTTGACTATCCCCTGGCGAAGGATAAAAGTTCCGCCCTCTGAGTTGAAGCTCTGGCAAACTTTCCGGGAAGAGACTCTCGATGTGGATTTCCCCTCCGAGCGCGTGCAGTTGCAAGGTGAGCGGTTATATTTCATGCCGGAAGGAATTCCTGACATGAAAGGGCTGCGGGTGAGCGTTCCCGGCATCTGGCTGGGAAATGTTAAAAAAGATCGTTTCGAGCCAGCCCATCCGCTGGCAGCGTACCTGCGCCCGGGGCAGATTAATAATCAAATTGCGCTCCGAACAGACAGCCGGGAGATGGCAGCCTATTTACGCGGCGAAAGCCTGCCCGCGGAGGGTCGCCCCGGCTGGACGCTAGTTACCGCGGACGGCTGGCCGCTCGGTTGGGGCAAGCGCGTGCAGGGGGTGGTAAAGAACCATTTTCCAAGAGGCTGGCAAATCTATTCTTGAGAGGAGCCATGCACGAAAAACGTTTCGAAGGGGATATTTCCCGCTTGCGTAATCCAGAAAGGATCGCCCGTCTCGATGTGGAATGGGTCGTATCGTTGTGTCTGGAACGCGCAAAAATCAAGAATGTTTTGGACATAGGAACAGGGACGGGAGTGTTTGCCGAGGCATTCGCGAAACGCGGCGTGTCTATCTGGGGCATGGATGTTAATTATGAAATGCTTCCGGCAGCACGAAGTTATGTGCCTTCCGGCGACTTCTCAGTGGCAGCAGCAGAAATGCTGCCCTGTGCGGATGCAAGCTTCGATCTAGTCTTCATGGGGTTACTGCTCCATGAATCTGATGAACAGGACCAGGTGCTACGCGAGTCCAATAGGGTGGCGCGAATTCGAGTGGGCATTCTTGAATGGGCATACCGCGAAGAAGACTTTGGCGCGCCGCTCGTGCTCCGTCTGGCTCCAGAGAACCTGATAAAAATGGCGAGAGAATCCGGGTTCAGGAACATCGAAGATATTCCTCTGACGAAGTTGATATTTTACAGGTTGACCATCTGACTTCACCGAGGAGTTGAAAAACGAAAAAGACGTGGCAGCCATCCAGCCGCCACGTTTGTTCTACACCACAATATTTACCAGTTTCTTCTGTGCCACGATCACTTTTTTAGGCGGCTTCCCTTCCAGGTATTTTTGAACAATTATACTCGCCAGCGCAGCAGACTTTATTTCTTCCTCGCTGACATCCGCCGGGAGGACCACCCGGTCGCGCAGTTTCCCGTTGACCTGTACCGGGATGATGATCTCCTGCTCGCGGGCTGCTTCCTCGTCCACTACCGGCCAAGGCTGGTCATGAATGGAATATTTTTCCCCGGTTTGTTCCCATAGTTCCTCTGCGATGTGCGGACAAACCGGGGCAAGCATGCGCAGGTAGATATTCGCTGCCTCGTTCCATTCCTGCGTGCCCGCCACCCCGGCATCCCTGGCTGCGTACATTTCATTTAGCAATTCCATCAGGCCGGAGACGATCGTGTTGAACTCGAATTTTTTGAAGTCATGCGTGACGCGTTGCAGCATTTGGTGGACGTGCCGGCGAAGGGTTTGGGCATTCTCCCGATTTTTATCCATACTTGACAGCATTGAATCTGCAATTTCATTGTCAGGAATATCGGCTTTGAAGAAGCCCAATGGCTGCCGGGTGGATTTTATTTGACTGGTCGAAATGACCAGTGCCCAGACACGTCGCAGCCAGCGGACGGTCCCATCTATTCCGGATGGGTTCCAAGGCGCACCCATATCCCAGCGAGCAAAGAACATCAGGAAGGCGCGCACTGCGTCAG
>JBGOZL010000384.1:0-3293 GCA_041480185.1 Anaerolineae bacterium | reverse complement strand
TTAGATTCACCCTCCCCAAGACTTATTAAAAATTACTCCTCCAGCCTGCCTTAAGATACTCCGAAGGCTGGCTTTTTTTTTGCCAGCAACGTGACATCATAAGATTGGAAAACCCCAAGGGAATGATAATGGCCTCTGTTTTTCCTGCTGACAATCGAGACCACCGCCGTGTGCGGGTGCTCATTGTGGACGATAACCCCCAGGTAGTCAAAGACCTGCGCCAGTTCCTCGACCTGACCGGTGACATGGAGATCATCGGAGAAGCAAGCAGTGGGCAGGAGGCTGTTAGCCTAGCTGCTGAACTAACACCCGATGTGGTGATTATGGACCTGGAGATGCCGGGTATGGACGGATTCCAGGCTACCCGCCTGATCAAAGAACGAGGACTGGCGCCGAGGGTGGTCACATTGAGCGTTCATGCAAACCCGGAAAATATAAATCGTGCCCAGACGGCGGGCGCGGATGAGTTCGTGGTAAAAGGAGCAAATTTTAAAGTACTGATCCATGCAATCCTAGGCCGAAATGGATCGTTCGGCTCAGTTGACCAAAAGAAAGGAATGTGAATATGAATTCGAGAAATTTATGGATTGCCTGCCTTAGCGGAGCAGTGCTGACAACACTCGTTTCCAATCTGCCCCTCATCGGAATTGTGAACTGCCTGCTGTGTGCGGGGTTCTGGGGCAGCGCCATCTTTTCTGTATGGCTGTACCGCCGTTTAAGTGGAACGATGACCGTTGGCGAGGGAGTCAGGATTGGCGCCCTGACCGGGTTGTGCGCTGGGGTGCTTGGTTTCCTGTTGGGTTTCATTGGTCTGGCTGGCGCGGCAGGGTTATCCAACATCTTCAGCTCTATCCTGCCTGCAGATGCCGCACAGGGTATGAATTCCACCATGCAAGCCTGGGGCAGTATCGTCTTCAACCTGATCGGCGCGATATTCAATATCATCTTTGGGACTATCGGCGGCTGGATCGGCGGAGCCATTTTCAGCCCGAAGAGCAGGGCTAAAAAGGAATGAGGTGAGCAATGGAGGAACACATTCGATTGGATGAGGAAAAGCCGGTCAAGGATTCAACGCGTTTGCATTACCTTGACTGGCTGCGTGTGCTTGCCATTTTGATGGTTTTCCTTTTCCATGCGGTGCACCCGTTTGATTTTATGGATTGGCAGATCAAGAACACGGACCAGAGCGAGGTTATCAACATCATCCTAATTCTTTTAAACTTGTGGGGAATGCCCTTCTTTTTCATGGTGGCGGGGGCAGCCAGCTGGTTTGCGCTGCGGAAGAGAACCGCGCGCCAGTACATCTCGGAACGTGTCAACCGCCTGCTTATCCCATTCATTGCGGGAACAATTTTGTTTTCACCCCTCGAATATTATTTGAGCTGGATGAACAGAATCCAGCGGGGAGTATTTTCCATCTCCTTTTGGGATTTTCTGGGAGAGGAACTGCCTCGCTTTGATCCACTTCGACTAAGTGCACCAGGGTTCAGTCCAAGATGGATTGGCATCGGTTTCCATTTATGGTTCATCGGTTATCTTTTTTGCTTTGCATTGATCACGCTCCCACTCTTTCGGTGGCTGAGAAGCGAGAAAGGAAAACTATTTGTTGCGAAACTAGGTGGGATTTGCATTCATCGCGGTGGGATTCTATTATTTCTCATGCCGCTCCTGGTCATTCAATTTTGCCTGCGGCCTCTCAATTTGCAAGAACACGATTGGCAGGATTTTATATACCAGATGGCTTTCTTTATACTGGGATATATTTTGTTCGCTGACGAACGCATCACTCGCGCCTTGCGCAGAGATGGATGGTTGCTACTGGGGGTGGGGTCTGCGATTGTTCTGGGACTTTTGGGAATGTATCTCTTTAACCTCCCGGTGATAGAGTGGGGAACGGACACATCCGTCCCGCAGTTTTACTTCATCCTCGTACTTACCACTGGCATAGCTCTCAGTTACTCCCTCACGATGCTCTTCATCGGAATGCGCTTTCTTGATTTCACTAACAAGTGGTTGCGCTATGGACAGGAAGCCGCCCTACCATTCTTTGTGCTCCACCAACCGGTGATCATTGTCATTGCCTACTACGTGGTGCAGTGGGATGCTGGTATCTGGATCAAACTTCCAATCGTTGTCCTGTGTTCTTTTTTGACAGCTCTTGGATTATATGAACTGTTTGTTAGGCGGATCCGGCTTATCCGGTTTTTGTTTGGGATGAAGATCCTAGCCCTGACGAAACCTCAAACCGGACCAGGCGTCTGATCGCGGCCAAAGGACAAGGTTCAATTTTCTGATGGCGTTTCGCCAGGAAATTGAGCCTTCCTTATTATGCAAGGAAACAGAAAGGAAGATTGCCATGAAAAACAAGCTTTCGTTCACTTTAGTCGGAGCAGTCCTAATATTCACCATCCTGGCCTGCACCGTAACGATCAATGATGGCGGGGGAGGAAGCTCGGTTGGGGGTTCAGGGACGGTTATCGAGGAAGATCGCACTGTGAGCAATGTAACCGGCGTTGAACTCGCAATGCCGGGCACATTGCGTATCACGATGGGTGCCAGCGAGTCGCTCCGCATCGAGGCGGAGGATAATCTGATGGAGTACATCCAGACAGACGTGCGCCTAGGCAAGCTGGTGATTGGAACCCGCCAGGGGACCAACCTGCGAACCACCCGTCCGATCAATTACTATCTCACGGTTACTGAATTGAACTCGATTGTGGTTTCTTCGAGCGGGGATATTGAAACCGATAATCTGCAATCCGGGTCTTTCTCCATCACAATCAGCAGTTCAGGCAAACTCTCGATAAGTGGTCTGGACTGCACATCGCTCCATGTGAAAATTTCCAGTTCCGGAGATACAGAAATCGCTACCCTGACGGCTGATTCGATCTCGGTGACAATTTCCAGTTCCGGGAATTTGGATATCCTAGGAGGCCAGGTGCAACAGCAGGATATCACTATCAGCAGTTCGGGTGAATATCGCGCCCAGGACCTGGAAAGTGTTTCTGCGAATGTCGTCCTCACAAGCAGTGGCGAGGCAACCATCGGCGTCAGCGATCGGCTCAGCGGTAGACTGAGCAGCAGTGCAAATATTAACTATATCGGGAGCCCCGAGGTAAATGTGAACATGACCTCTTCGGGAAGAGCGGTACAGATAGGTAAGTGAAGCAACCTATCAACCTCTATTTAATCCTTGGAATCATTTATTAGGAGGCCTCCATGAATACACGTTCCGTCATATTAACTGTCCTGATTGCCGGTGTAGCGATCGGCTTTCTCGGAAACTTACCCGT
>JBGOZL010000383.1:0-3301 GCA_041480185.1 Anaerolineae bacterium | reverse complement strand
GATGGGTTTCGAACGCCTTGTATCAGTTCTACAAGGTGTTGACTCAGACTACAAGATCGACCTGTTCCATGGTACCCTGGAGGTAGTTCGCAACCTGACTGGCGACAGCGAAGAAAAAATGTATTCCAATTTCACCCCTTATCGTGTCATTGCAGACCATGCGAGGGCGGCGGCATTCCTGATAGCCGATGGTGTCGTTCCGGGTAATGTGGGGCGAAATTACATCTGCCGTATGATCATCCGCCGGGCAGCCCGTTTCGGAGCAAAACTCGGATTGCACGATCCTTTCCTGGCCAAAGCCGCAGACGCAATCGTGACAGCTTACGGGGATTTCTACCCGGAACTGGTCAAGAGCCGGGACGCGATCCTCGACAACCTTACCCGTGAGGAAATTCGATTTGCGCGTACGGTGGAATCCGGCACAGCTTATTTGCAGGGCATGCTGGATGAGTTGCAGAAGTCCGGTGGCAGGACGCTGGATGGCAGGCAGGCTTTTGACCTGTATGCCACATACGGTCTTCCGCTGGAGATCGCCCGGGATATTGCTCGCGAGCAGGGGTTGGAAGTGGACGAGTCCGGTTTTCGCGACGCGATGGACGAGCATCGTCTTGCCTCGGGTGGCGGTAAAGCCATGGGCAAAATGGGCGGAGAGGATGCCGAGTTCTATGGCAGGATTATAAAAGACCTCCAGAAAGCCGGGAAATTGGGCAAGGAAGGGGTGTCATATAACCCCTATGAGTGGATGGAAGTCGAGGGTCCGGTGTTGGCATTGGCTGCAGGTGGACAAACTCTCCCTGCAGCCGGGGCAGGGGACCAGGTCGAGGTTCTGCTTCCGAAGACCGGGTTCTATATCGAATCAGGAGGCCAGGTTTCAGATACTGGTGTGATCCGCGCCAGGGATGGTTCCTGGGAGATCGAAGTGACCGGGATGCGCAGGCCTTCACCGGGCGCGATCATCCATGTGGGTGAGGTGATTTTTGGACATCCAAAAGTGGGAGAGATGGCAACTGCCGTGGTGGACGCGGTCCGACGTCACGATATCCGCAGGAATCACACAGCCACGCACCTGCTCCATGCAGCGCTGCATCAGGTCCTGGGAGAAAATGCGCGCCAGGCTGGCTCGTCGGTGACCCCCGAACACTTCCGCTTTGACTTCAACCACCCCGAGGCAATGACTTCCGCGCAGGTTGAACGCGTCGAGAAGCTGGTGAACGAGGCGGTCGCAGCTGACTATCCCGTGATCGCGGTGGTCAAGTCGCGTGAACTAGCTGTTGCCGAGGGAGCCATGGCACTCTTCGGCGAAAAGTACGGCGATTGTGTACGGACCATTACCATCGGTGATAAATATTCATACGAGTTATGCGGTGGTACACACCTGGACAGGACCTCGGATGTGGGTGCATTCCTTATTATTTCCGAGAGTTCCGCGGCCGCGGGAGTGCGCCGTATCGAGGCTGTAACCGGGCGGGGGGCATACGACCTGATTGCGAAGCGCTTCAAAATGCTCAAGCTGGCTGCCAACGTCCTTATGTCTGCGATGGATGAAGTGCCTAAGAAGGTTGAATTAATGCAGGAAGAACTGGCCGCAGCCAGGAAGCAAATGTCCACCCTCAAAATTGAACTGGCACTCTATAGTTTCAATATGCAATTAAACAACCCGCACAACGTTAAGGGCATAAACCTGCTGTCATTGGAACTCCCCGAGACGGATAAAGACACCCTCGGAAGATTAGCTGATAAATTTCGCGAGAAATATCCCGAAAAGGGGGTGTGCGTGATCGGGACAATTTCGGGGGAGCAGGTGATCGTCATGGCGGCCGTCACGCAGGATTTAATTAAGAAAGGCATTAATGCCGGAGACCTGGTCGGGCATGTCTCCCGCCAACTCGGAGCGGGCGGAGGAGGTGCCCCGCATCTGGCATTTGGTGGAGGCCGGGACCCCGGAAAGATCCCCATAGCCCTTGCCACGGTGGAAAGCTGGCTCACAGCTAAACTGAACTGACATCCAATCCTGACTAAAAAAAAGTCAGGATTGATTTCTTATTGGTCTGGCTGCCATATCAGGGTGTGGCAGTCGCAGTTCTTTGGAAAGGAGATTTGTATGTTAAAGGTACGTAAGTTTTTACCGTTATCGATTGTTCTGTTCTCTCTCGCCTGCGGACTAGTCTCACAGGCTTTACCTGTTACGAAGACCCCCGTCCCACCGGTACCTCCTCTGTCAGCCAGTACTAATTTGCCGGAAGTTAAACCGATCACCCCTTCACCGGATTTTACGGCTACCTTCGCCCCCTCGGCGACGAACACTTCCACTGAAATTCCCAACGCCAAACCCTCTGCCACGGTTGATCCACAGTCCGCGACCCTGGCAGCCATGATGGGTTCCCTAGGTGCCATATCAAACATCTCACAATATGTGCACCCGGTGGGTACGCCTCTTTCAAGTTGGCGTACCGTCCCAGTTATGCCGCAAGCCACGGCCGGTCAGGAATTCCCGGGGAATATCTATAGTTATACCGCCACAGCCGCCCTCGACCAGGCCCGCCAGTTTTATGAGGGCAAGGTTCAATCACTGGGTTTCATCAATGCACCTGCTTCGGGTCACGGCGGAACTGGTGGCAATGCATCGCACAATGTAACCTTTTATTCATACTCTTTGACAATCTACATCATCTCGTATGATAACGACACCGAGCACGTAATCGTAATCATTTCCAAGCTTCCATAGCGAATTGCTAGGGAAGAGGATTTTTTTACCTATGCTTTGTTCAGGGCGAGGCTATTAGTCGCGCCTGTTTTCATTCATCGGAAAGATCTTGGTGGAACCAGAATACCTCTCGCTGGCTCAAAAATTTATCGGTCAACATTCGACGTTATAATTGGGAAAGATGAAGACACAGATCATCAAATTGGATTCACACGACGATGCGACCTCGGTGCGTGACAAAATGTCCTGGACCAAGACCGAGCGCATCCTGCTGGTCTTCCCGCGTCGTTCCCGCATCCTGGCCCGTCCTCTTGACCTGCGTCTGCTCCAGCGCCATGCTGCCACGCTGGGAGCGCAGCTGGCCATTGTATCCCCTTATGATGACCAGCGCCGCTCAGCAGAAGAATTAAACATCCCGGCGTTCGCCAGGATCAACTCCGCCCAACTTAAATCCTGGGACAGGGAAAATACATCCCGAATGCCCGGTCGGCGCAATGAACGTCCCGACTTGGATCAGATGCGCCGCACAGCATTTCCGCCTGAAGCAGCCTGGCGTTCCATATTTGGTTTGCGCTTTTTGTTTTTCACCCTTGCTGT
>JBGOZL010000382.1:0-3320 GCA_041480185.1 Anaerolineae bacterium | reverse complement strand
TCGATCCAGGCCCAGGTGGTCAACCTGCTCGAAGATCTGCAGGACCGCTTTGGGCTGACCTATCTTTTTATTGCACATGATCTCAGCATGGTCCGCCACATTTGTGACCGGGTGGCAGTCATGTATCTGGGTGTCATGGCTGAAATGGGCGAGAGGAACGAACTTTACGAACACCCCCTCCACCCATATACCGTGGCGTTACTTTCTGCCGTCCCGGTCCCTGATCCCAGGAAGGACCGTGCCCGCCGCAGAATTATCCTGACGGGGGATGTGCCCAGCCCGATCAACCCACCCTCCGGCTGCCGTTTCCACCCGCGCTGTCCGCTCGCAGATGAGCAATGCAGCCAGGAGGTGCCGGAATGGCGGCTTGCTGCACCCAGGCATTGGGTTGCCTGCCATAAAGTATGAATGAAAGAAAGGCCATGATTGACCTAGGGGTTTTATTGCGCGTTCCCTGTGTGGAAGTGGAGATGGGCTTCGATGTCTCGCCTGATGGCGAACGCGTGGCTTTTTCTTGGAATCCGGAGGGACGTTGGGAAATCTACGAGGTCTCTTTACGGAGTGGTTCGGATTCCCAGGCAGGGCCAAGTAAAAATGATCCGCATCTTATTTCGCGTGGACCCGGAGGGAAATTTCATCCTCGCTACTCTCAGGATGGCCGCCACCTGGCGTTCACGGTTGATTTTGATGGCAGCGAAGCCTATCACCTGTTCGTCCACGATCTTGCCACCGGCGAACAACGCGACCTGACCCCTCATCCGAAAGGTTCCTTGCAGGCTGATTTCTCTTGGTCGCCAGATGGTAAATACATCGCCTTCATATCCGATGAATCAGGTCAATTCGACGCATACGTGATCCCTGCCGAAGGTGGTGAACCAAGACATATCCTGGATGCCGGCTACCCGGCCTGGAAGATTCGCTGGTCCCCGGATGGGTTGCGACTGGCAGTAACGGTCGAGGCGGGGGGGATAGATTTTGGCACCTATATTGTTACCGCCGCAGATGGAAGTGCAATTTACAGGATTGCCGATGACACTGGACCGATCGACGCCGGGCAGCCCTGCTGGTCGCCGGATGGCACCCGACTTGCATTTACGTCGGACGTGCACGGCTATAACAATATCGGCATATTTGACCTTCCCACACGCCAGATCCTCTGGCTGACGGATGGGGACGGGGAAAAGCAGTTTCCAGCCTGGTCGCCAGACGGGAGTTGCCTGGTGTACGTATTCAACCGGAGTACGATATCCTGGCTGGCGATACAGAAACCCGGCGATCTTCCGGAAATGTACAGGGTTGAACCAGGAGTCCATTACCTGCCTCACTTTACACCGGATGGCAACCATATCATCTTCGCTTTCGATAACCCGCGCCACCCGGATGACATTTGGTCACTATCCCTGGCGGATGGGTCCTTTATGCAATTAACCCATTCCCTGCCGACAGAACTTGCCAATTTTCCATTCGCCATGCCGGAGGAGATTACCTATCCCGGTATGGACGGGACACCCGTTCCGGCTTTGCTCTTCAAACCGCAGAGTCAGAAGCCCAGCCCGGCCGCGCTCCTTATTCACGGTGGACCGGACTGGTTTTTTGAAATGACCTGGTATCCATTAATGGCTCACATGGCATCGCGGGGTTGGGTAGTTTTGGTGCCCAATTACCGCGGCTCCACCGGCTACGGGCGCGCCTGGCAGGAAGCCAGCCGTTTCGATTTCGGCGGGGTGGACAATGATGATGTTGCAGCTGGCGCACATTTTCTGCTCCAGAATGGCCTGGCCAATCCGGAAAGGATCGGGATCACCGGCCGCAGTCATGGCGGGTATCTCACCATGACCTGTCTGACTAAATATCCCAATCTCTGGGCAGCTGGATCGGCGGTTGTGCCTTTCATCAATTGGTTTACAAATCACAAATTTATCCGCCCCGACCTTCAGCATTGGGATTATGAAAACTTCGGGAATCCGAGTGACGATCATGATCTATGGGTCGATCGGTCGCCATATTTCTTTCTTCACCAGGTGACTGCCCCGGTGCAATTGATTGCTGGCAGGCTGGATCAGCGCTGCCCGGTAAGCGATTCGATTGAAGCGCATGAAGTCTTGCAAAGCCTGGGCAAGGAAGCTGAGTTGGTGGTTTACGAAGATGAAGGGCATGCTTTTCTAAAATTGGAAAATGTGCTGGATTCCGAGCAGCGCCGCGTGGCATTCCTTGCGAAATATATTGAGAAGGAGTAACGACTTTAGTCGTTTTCCACAGGAGAAGTGCGATGATTCGTCTTTCCATTCTGGACGAAAATGAGATCGAAGCCATACATCAGTCCAGCCTGCGCATCCTGGCAGAAACCGGTGTGGTGCTCACCGAGCCAAAAAGCCGCGCACTTCTTACCAGCGCGGGTGCCAAAGTCCACGAGATGCGTGTCCTGCTCCCGCCCGAGTTGGTGGAAAGTTGCATTGCAGTGGCCGGGAAGAGGACTACCATACGGGGAAGGGGCGGGGCGGTCAGGACACTTGGCGCAGGAAACCTGTATTTCCATAACCTGGGCGGTGCTCCCCAGATTTACGATGCCGCTTCAGGGACACGACGCGTGGCTGTCGTCCAGGATGTTCGGGATGCCACCCGCTTGCTGGACGCACTTGAGAATTGTCACACCATCACTCCCTTCTTTACCCCCACCGAGGTTCCGGGCGGGGTGATGTCACTGGCCATGTATCGGCATTCGTTGCCGTACACCCTGAAACCTCTTCAAGGACCGGGTGTCCAGTTCGCTGCTGAGGTCCGCTACGCGGTCAAAATGGCGGAGCTGATTGGACCACCCACGGAAGTATTGACCTTGTCATTGTCTCCGGTCAGCCCCTTGAACATTCCGGACCACGAGGCTAATACAATCATGGAGATCGCCCGGCATGGGATCGCTTTTGCACCGCTGCCTTGTCCCACCGCCGGCACGACCGCACCATTCTCCATTTCCGGGGGTATTACCCAACAGAATGCAGAAGTTTTAGCAGCGCTGGTGCTGGCAGAACTTGTCCGTCCGGGTTTGCCGATTATTTACTGTGGTCGCCTAGCGATGATGGAACCCCGCAGCGGACTTTCCGTTTGGGGTGGGGTCGAGATGGGAATGGCTTCCGCTGGCACGGTGCAAATCGGACACCGCTATGGGCTGCCGGTCAACGTCTACGGATTTTCAACCAATGCGCATAGCATAGATGTACAGGACGGGTTCGAGCGTGCCCTGAACGCAGCCATCCCTTCCCTTGCAGGCGCGGATGAATTATCCGGGATCGGTGAAATGGAAGCAGGGGTGATGGGCTCCTATG
>JBGOZL010000381.1:0-3322 GCA_041480185.1 Anaerolineae bacterium | reverse complement strand
TTTGAAGCCCGGGTGTTATCCCAAGCTCCTCCAGCCCGGTCACAAAAGCGTGCATCGGCACACAAGGCAACCACGTCAGTCATGACCAATTCAGGGCCCACTGTTTCAGGTTCAATCTGCTCGATAAAAGGTTTTCGGATGGCAGTTTCGGTTCCGTCGAAAAATATTTCAGAATGGGTCAGATCACAAAAGGGCTTGTCCTTGGATTGCCCGCAGCGACACAGGTCATATTCCTGCTTAACCGGATAATGATTCCCCATTTTCCACCCGATGGACAAACCTTCGGCATCAGGCACCAGGATTTGATCGAACAGCGGAATCCCGCCCGAGACTGTATAAGCCCCATCCAGGTTGACTTTTATTTTCATTTTCTGGTTTTTAGTTTCCATTTTTCTCTCTCTTTACTTGTAAAGTATAGCTATCATACACCCACAGACCGGATAGTTCAATCGCCGAATTTGCGATAGAACCAGGTTTTGATCACCTGAGTTAGGAGCACATAAACCACCAGCATGCCCAGCAACCAGAACCAGTACGACCATGGCAGGGGGACAAAGCCTAGTAACCCGGCCAATGGGGAGTAAGGCAGATATGCGCCCACCGCAACAATCGCCAGCGAAGTAAGGATGAGGGCTTTGCTGGCACGGCTTTGTAAGAAGGGTATCTTTTTGGTCCGGATCACGTGGATGATCAAGGTCTGTGTAAACAGCGATTCCACAAACCAGCCGGTATGAAACAGGGCGGCATGGGAGGGGTCCGGATTCGCCCAGGCACCATAAACGAACAGCATAATGAAGTAGGTCGCATAGTCGAATATGGAGCTGATAGGGCCGATGAAGATGATAAAGCGGCGAAGCTCACCGATGGCCCACTTGCGCGGGCGGGTCAACCACTCGGCATCCACCTCGTCGGTGGGAATGGTGGTCTGCGAGAAATCGTATAACAAGTTGTTTGTCAGCACCTGGATTGGCAACATTGGCACAAATGGAAGAAAAATACTGGCACCCAGGACGCTAAACATGTTACCAAAATTGGAAGAGGCAGCCATCTTGATGTACTTGGTAATATTGCCAAAAACTCGGCGACCCTCCATAACCCCTGCCTCCAGGACCAGCAAGCTGGTTTCCAGCAAAATTATATCGGACGACTCCTTGGCAATGTCCACTGCGCTGTCCACCGAAATCCCCACGTCGGCAGCCTTTAGTGCTGGTGCATCATTAATACCATCTCCCATGAAGCCCACAACATGTCCCTTGCTCTGAAGGGCGCGAATGATACGCTCCTTGTGCGAAGGTGAAAGTTTGGCAAAAATCGTGTTTGCTTGGGCTGCTTCTGCAAGTTGTGCCTCGTCCATTTCCTCGATTTGATTTCCAAGGAGGATCTGGTCCACCGACAGACCAACCTGCTTGCATACATTGCCGGTCACAACGTCATGGTCGCCGGTCAGCATTTTTCCCGACACTTTATGCTCATTTAGTGTTCTCAAAGCCTCAGTGGCGGCAGATTTCGGAGGATCCAGGAAGGCCATGTAGCCCAATAAGGTCAGATCCGATTCGTCCTTGATGGTGTAGTGGGGGGTATCGTCCGTTCCGGGAAATATCCGGTAAGCAACCGCGATGACGCGAAATCCCTCAGAGTTCAATTCATGGACCCGCCGTTTGCGGTGTTCATCATGTTCAAAGGTCACTTCCAGGGCCTCCCCATTGATCTCCACATGGGTGGACAACTGCATAATCTCCTCAACCGCACCTTTGCAAATGAGGATATGCTGGTCCTGGTTGGTTTCCACAATTACCGACATGCGTTTGCGCTGGAAATCGAAGGGTAATTCATCAATTTTGTGATAGAGTTCATCGACTTGAAGCTTTTCATTCAGGTCGCCGTGGTTGAGGATGGCTTCGTCCATCAGGTTTTTTAGACCAGTCTGATAGTAACTATTCATGTATCCATAGTCCAAGACCCGCTGGCTGGGATTGCCTTTCACGTCCATGTGTTTTTCGAGGACAATCCTTCCCTCCGTGATGGTGCCTGTTTTGTCCGTGCATAGCACGTCCATGGCGCCAAGGTTCTGAATGGAATTCAGCCGTTTTACAATGACTTTCTTTTTTGACATGGAAATTGCACCCTTGGACAGATTGACAGTCACAATCATAGGGAGCATTTCGGGGGTCAAACCAACCGCGACTGCCAGTGCGAACAAGAAAGCTTCCAGCCAATTGTGCTTGCTAATGCCATTGAACAGAAACACCAACGGGACCATGACGATCATAAAGCTGATCATCAACCAGGTGAATTGGTTCACGCCTTTATCAAAGCTGGTAAGCACGCGTTGACCAACTATGCTGCTTGCCAGGGAACCAAAATACGTCCCGCTGCCAGTTTGAACGACGACAGCCGTTCCCGTTCCGCTTTCAATATCGGATCCCAGGAAACAAATATTGGTCATTTCAAGGGGGTTCTCCAATGAGGCATCCACCACGGCATGGGTTTTTTCCACCGGCAGCGATTCCCCGGTGAGAGCAGATTGGTTAATAAACAGGTCTTTAGCTGAGAGCAAACGCACGTCAGCAGGGATCATGTCGCCTGCTGAAAGTGTCACAATATCCCCGGGAACCAATTCATTTAAAGGGATTTCTTTTCGCTGACCTTCGCGAATGACCGTTGTAGTCGTCCGCACCATGGCTTTTAATTGTTCTGCTGCATTGTCGGCGCGACTTTCCTGGACGTAGCGAAGGACAATGCCCAGGATAACCATTGTTAAAATGACAAGGGTGGCGCGCATGTCCCCGGTTAAAAATGAGATTACCCCCAATATAATGAGAAGGATAACCAAAGGATTCTTGATGTTGTCCCACAGGCGCATGAGCCAAGTGCGGCGTTTTTCCCTGGCAACCTCGTTTGGTCCGTATAGTTCGAGGCGCGACGCAACGGCATCCTGGGAAAGACCGTTGGATGTGGTATTCAATTGGGTCAAAACTATGGAAGCCTCATCCCGGGCGCTTTCCACCAATTTTTTTGAAATTTGAACCCCAGTTAAATGCCCCGAGCCGAGCGGCCGAATGGGAATTTTGATGGCGGGCAAGAAGCTCAAGGTAAACCTCCTCAAACTAATAAGCTGCCCCCGCTCTGGTGGATATGTGGGGGCAGGCATTATTCACCGTTAAACCACGGTCGAGTAAGCCATCACTCAGGCATCTTCCACCAAGCAATAAAAAATTTGGAATAAGAAATTTTATCAGTGTTTACCCAAAGGTTAGCGTCCATATGGTTTGTGGTTAAGAACCCGGGCAGTATATGCCCCCCATATTAGAGTGTCAAGAGG
>JBGOZL010000380.1:0-3324 GCA_041480185.1 Anaerolineae bacterium | reverse complement strand
GCCATGGCCGATTTCCTCAACGCTGCCCGACCGGAGGAGATCATCTTCGGCGCCAACATGACCACCCTCACCCTCCATATCAGCCGGTCCCTGGCCCGCACCCTCAACCCCCTCGACGGGATCGTTGTCACCCGCCTCGACCACGATGCCAATATCTCCCCCTGGCTGCTGGTCGCCGAAGACCGCGGCTGCAACGTCACCTGGGTTGACTTTGACCTGGAAGACGGAACCTTGAAAATGGAGGATTTCGAGGAAGCCCTAGAATCCAAGCCAAAGCTTGTCGCTTTTGGCTACGCCTCCAATGCGCTCGGGACCATCAACCCGGTCCGAAAAATGACCGAGCTGGCCCACGCAGCCGGTGCGCTGGTCTACGTGGACGCGGTCCAATACGCCCCGCATGGTCCCATCGACGTGCAGGACCTGGGCGTGGACTTCCTGGTTTGCTCTTCCTATAAATTTTTCGGTCCCCACGCCGGGGTCCTCTACGGGCGCTACGACCTGCTCAATGAGCTCAAAGCCTATAAAGTCCGCCCCGCATCCAATTCCCTGCCTGGTAAGTTCGAGACCGGCACCCAGAATCACGAAGGCATCGCCGGGGTGCTTGGCGCATTGGAATATTTCGAATGGATCGGCAAGACCTTCGGCGCGGAACAGGAGGAAGGGTTGCTCGCAAGCGGCTATCGCGGGCGACGCCTGGAGCTCAAGAAGGCGCTTACAACTCTGCGCGCCAACGAATACGAGCTCAGCCGCGCCCTCTTATCCACGCTGAAACAGGTCCCCGGTCTGCGCATCTACGGCCAATCCGATCCTCAAAAACTGGACCAGCGCGTCCCAACCTTTTCGTTCAACCTGGCTGGCAAGAACCCGCGCCTCATCGCCGAGATCCTGGCTTCAAAAGGCTTCTACGTCTGGGATGGCAACTATTACGCCCTGGCGGTCACCGAGCGCCTGGGGGTCGAAGAGACCGGTGGGATGGTGCGCGTTGGCGCCGTTCACTACAACACTCTCGACGAAGTGGCCCGCCTGGGCGAGGCATTAAGGGCATTGAAATAAATTGGGAGTTTGGGTCAATTCCATAGATTTAATCTTGTGGGGTAATCCATGATTTGACCCATCCAGCTCCTTTATTGACTTGATTTATCCTTATACCTTGAGCGTGGGGAAGGCTATTGATTACATCCGGCGCATGCGGACGTGACACTCCACACTCCCGGGGGATTTATCAAAAGGTATAATATATTCGTTATGACGAATATATCACCAGTCGAACAAGTTGCTTCATTGCTCCAAACCATCGGGCAGGAATCCCGCCTGCAAATCCTGCTGGCCATCGGCGAGGGCGAAGCCTGCGTCTGCCACCTGGAAGCCACGTTCGGCTGGCGGCAGGCATATCTCTCCCAGCACCTGATGGCGTTGCGAAAAGCGGAGATCGTTGTTACTTCGCGCCAGGGACGCAACATCCATTACCGCTTGAGCGACCCGCGTTACCTTGCCGTGATCCAACAGGCAGCCATGCTGCAGGATGTCACCCTCCCGGAACTGGCGCCGTCGCCAGAATGCAATTGTCCGAACTGCAGTAAGGAAAAGGACAATAACAACAGTCGCTGCTAGGTTATTGCATGAGGCAGCGACATGAGTTCTTGCTGCGCATGCGTCGGTTCCAATAAGGATTTGATATGACAAATTTTTTGGAAGCCACAGTGGATAAATTCATCTTCAAGGTTGCCACCGACCGTTTTTATAATACAGAAGGAGTTTGGGCGAAGGAGGAAAACGGGCGAGTTCGCATTGGGCTGTCTGACTTCGCCCAACAGCGCAGCGGTGACGTAGCCTTTGCAGAAATCAAGCCAGCCGGGACGGTTCTGGCTGTGGGAGAAGAATTGGCGGTTATAGAGACGATCAAGGTGAACATCACCTATACATCCCCGGTGAACGGAAAAATCACCGAAGTCAACCCCGCCATGAACGACGCCCCGGAAGCCATCAACCAGGATCCCTATGGGGTTGGCTGGCTGGCCGTGATGGAAGTCGTCGATTGGGAGGCGGAACGTGCCAAATTTCTTGACCCGCAGGCTTATTTCAAGATCATGAAGGGCCAGGCGGAAGAGGAAGCAAAGAAACTATGACCGCGCAAAATCAAAAAGTCATTATCGTGCCCTGCAGCGGGATCGGCAAGCCGTACGGCACCGTCAGCCGTGAAGCGGCCTACGAGGTGACTGAAGACCTGCGTCCCGGGTACACCCAATTGGTCCCGCTGGCCTTATTGGTACTTGGCGACGAGGAATCTCGGTCTGTCGTGGCTGCATGCCCGGCCGTAACCATAGACGGGTGCAAATTAGCCTGCGCTGCTAAAATGGTCCAGCAAAGCGGCGGGACGGTTGCACAGGAATTTGCGGTCCTGGACGTGTACCGCCGTTACAAGGATCTTAAACCTCAGGGCATCGCTGAACTCAACGAGGGTGGGCAGAAACTCGCCCGTGTCCTGGCGGAGGAAGTGACTGCCGTGGTGGATGGAATCATTTCCGGGAAACAGGGAGGCGAGAATGCCTGAACTGCCCAAGAAGAAGGTTGGCATTGTCTCCTGCTCCGGGGAGGAACTCCCGGAGGGTACGGTTACCCGCCTGGCGGCCCTAAAAGTCCTTGAAAAGCTGCGTCCGGCGGACACGGTCACAATTTGCCTGCCTCTTTTCCTGGCCGGCGGTGAAGGCGATCGGGCTTTTGCAAAGTTCTATCCGACCATCGCCATCGACGGCTGTGAAAAACGGTGCGCTGCACGCGGCACCGAAATGTACTCCGGTAAACCCGCCGCCAGCATCGTTGTTACAGAACTCGTCGCCGAACGCGGCATGGGCAAACCGGAAGGCAAACGCTGCCTGAACGAGTCTGGCCAGCAGGCGGTTGAAGCGACTGCCGTGCGAGTTTCGGAGCTGGTGGATGAGTTGCTGCAAAAGCATTGGAATCGCACCGCAGGCGCCGAAGAAGGAACCCAGGCGACCGAAGTGCAGGAAGCGGTCCAGGCGACCTGTTCCTGCGGCTCCGGGATCCCGGTGCAGGATATCGTTATCAACGGAAAGACGGTCATGTTGATCGCCCTACCGCTCATCTTCCAGCAGTTCCACGATTCCGGCAAACCCGCCTCGCAGGGATTGACCCGCGACCTGGTTGAGAATGTGAAGGTTTATAACTTGATCCCGCCAGACCAGGAAGATGCCTATGCGGAGTCATTGGCGCGTGAATACGCTGCCTTTTGCGCGCAGCAGGAGGCAAAAAATGAGTCAAACGTCCATCTATAACACCACCGTCACCTGGAAGGGTGAACACTGG
>JBGOZL010000379.1:0-3332 GCA_041480185.1 Anaerolineae bacterium | reverse complement strand
CACACTCTCCGAGCTGATTAGTTTAGCTTAGATGTAAATAATGGTTTTTGTGTTAGAATAAGCGCACTTGCAGTAGGATTTGTGTGTGGATAAACCGCCAGACCTGAACAAGGCTGGCGGCTGTTTCATAGCCTGCCGCCCAATTCATAAGGAGACGAGATAAGGATGGAAACAAAAATCTATGTTGGCAACCTGTCCTATGACACGAAGGAAGACGACCTGCGTGAACTTTTTGCACAGGCCGGGACGGTTGCTTCGGTGGCTCTGATCAAAGATCGCGACACAGGCCAGTCCAAAGGCTTCGCGTTCATAGAAATGAGCAACCAGGCCGAGGCCGAGAAGGCGATCCAGATGTTCAACAACTATACTCTGGCGAATCGCCCATTGAAGGTAAACCTGGCTCGTCCGAAGGAAGAACGCAGCTTTGGCGGCGGATACGGTGACAAACGGGGCGGCCCCGGCGGTGGATACGGTCGTGGCGGTCCTGGCGGCGGAAAGAGTCGCCGCGGACCTGGTAACAGCGGTGGTCAACGCAGATACTAGAATAATGAAAACCCGCAGGTGAACCTGCGGGTTTTTTTATCCGATCAAAATAGCACGTGCAGGAGCCCCATCAGACCCCATCAGTTTTAGTGGCAGGCAAAATAAAGTATATATCCCGGGGGAGACAGATCTCAAATCCAGCCCTTCCAGAATGATAATCCCAGGTCGGAGTAGCGCATGGTGTGTGGGGATACTGTGCTTGAACGGTGCAATAGACAGGTAATCAATCCCAACCAGTTTTACCCCGGTCCCCGCCAACCACTCAGCCCCATCCACCGAAATTCCAACGAAATCCCGGACAAATTCCCCGGAAGAGTTTTCCCAAAGGCGGGAATTGCGGGTTTTTAATAGCAGCCGCAGGGTGCCGGCTTGAATCGCTGACCTCTCAAGAATATCGGCAGTTATCAAACCCACGTCATCCGGTACCTGGGCGACCTGGACCGATCCGGTCAGCACATCCAACGGCAAGGCATCCACGGTGCGACCATCATTCAGGAAATGATGAGGTGCGTCGACATGAGTGCCGGTGTGAACGCTGCACGCCAACCGTGAGACATTGTCATGCGCGCCGGCATCCATGGAAGAGACCCGCTCCAGAACCACCGGAGGATCGCCGGGCCAGACCGGCATCCCGGGAGAAATAGGGATAGAAATATCATATATTTTCATGAACGCCTCCATAATATGCGACCATTACCATCCCCCTATGGTGAATATTTTTTGCAAAAACTCCTGACGTTCCGACTCCGTCATTAGGCGCGGGCGGGAATAATCTTCGATCATGTAAGTTACCAATTCCGTACTGATATAGCGACCATTATAAAATGCATGCAAATCCACAAACCCATTGCGGGTATCATAAACCAGGGTGCCATTCGGCATGAGGTGCGACATCTGGTCAAAAAACAAATTACCCAGGCCGTAATGGACGAAGGAGCCGGCCGAGAATTCCATCGCCGCCGGGAAGTGAGCCTGGCTACCGCTGACAATAACTGCTCCGGCTGATGCCATCTTGAGAAAATCGCGCTGCTCGTAATCGGTGGGATTTGACTGGTAATACTCGTTATACTGGAAAGTCATTATCGGAAGATATCCCGATGAACGTAAATTGCTTATCTCGATCGATAATTGGCCCAGATCACAGGGAGCAGAACCGGGGGTTGAATCCGTAGCCCAGTCCCAGGAAGGACCTACCATGTTGCAACCTATAAAAGCGAATTTATTCCCATGAAGTTCCAGAAGCGCAGGCTGAACGGCAGCCTGCAAATCCCGCCCCCCGCCATAATACAGCCAGCCGCGCTGGTCGTACATGTCCAAAGTAGTTAGAAACGGCTGAGGGCCATAATCCAACAGATGATTGCCGGTCAGTTCGACAACGTCGGTGCCTATATCTTCCAGGAGGGCAATATAACGCGTGTCACTACAAAATTGGAGACTATTCGTATATTGATCCGGAGCGGGACAATTCATGTCAAACGAGACCTCATTGCTGATGTGGGTAATATCGGCTGCCCGCAGCACAGTGCGAATCTCTTCCCCCGGGTAAAGGACGCCATGACGCTCCATCCGATCTGCGGTGGCACGTGCCAGAGCAGTGGTGCCGGTCATTGCCAGGACGGTCAACTTGTTGGAATCTCGGTTGGAAGGCAAGAGAGGGAAGGTTGCGGGATTCAAATTGAAATTGATTTTTAATGGATAATTCTCTACCTCGAAATCATTTTGGACAGGTGATTGCCCATCAACACTGAGAACTTTCCAGCGCGGCTCCAGTAATTCGAATGGAATAATAGCCCAGGCAGGACGGTCTGCCCATGTAGAATCGACCAACTGGTCTGCCAGAGCCACGCTTACTGACCCGGAGACTGGAGCTCCCCAAACAGCACTAAAGGCAGCCAAGGTGGAATCATCCATCCATAATGGGCGACCTGCAAAGGACCCGGTACCTGCACCACCCCATGCATTTTGAATATCTGAAAGGGAAACGCCGTCTATTATCGTCGGGAATGGGGCAACAAGCGCGTAAATCCAGACAGAGGAGTGGGAATCCGCTGACTTGGTAACATCCAGCTGTATTGATGCACCAGCAGAATCACCAACCAGGGGAAGACCAAAACCCAAAGCAAATTGATGCAGTTCATCGGGTACCGCTGTGGATATCCAGAGTTTCGCAGGCACAGAGGTTTGCGAAGGTGGAACGGTGGGTGGAGTTGAAGGGAGGGATCCAGGGGGAACATATCCTTCGGGTTGGAATGGCGAGAGGGTAGCCACCCCAGAATTTGTGTCCAGAGTGGAATTATGAACGGCTCGATCAGAGGCAGGACTCAAAGATCCGCAGGCAACCAGAACAAGGATGCAGAATAAAGAAGCAAATCGCCAAAATGGGTGATGAATCCACAAATTATGGGGCTGTCTCACTCTGGTTCCAATCGCAATTCCGCAAGAGTAAATTTCTTCAAGGATTTTTGATCCATGGTTATGCCCAGACCAGGACCGCCGGGAACGTCAATGGTGCTGTCGGGGTTTAAGGTGAAACGTTCGCGGGTTATATCTTCAGCATAGTATCGGTCCGATGCTGAGATGTCAGCGGGCAGTACAAAACCCGGGAGGGAAGCCAAAGCCAGGTTCGAGGCCCGCCCTACCCCGGTCTCAAGCATCCCTCCACACCAGACAGGGACGCCCTTTTGTTGACACAGATCATGGATGGCGATCCCCTGGCTTAGGCCCCCCCCCCCCCCCCCCCGGTTTTTTTTTAATTTTAAAAAAAAAAAAAAACAGGGCAAAAGAGGAAT